>JBEEJS010000146.1:0-5740 GCA_041169025.1 Candidatus Parcubacteria bacterium | reverse complement strand
TCCGAAGATCGTCGCGAAGATCCGCGAGGTACTCGGCTGATCGGCGCGAGACAAGGCGGCAAAAAAAGGCCTTCCCCGAGCAGGGAAGGCCTTTCATGATTCACGGTTTGAGCGCGACGACGTTATTCGTCGAAAGGCATTGGTGCAGCGTGATGCCGCACTCGTCCCATTCGTGGATGAACTCCGTGGTCGGCACGTGCAGCTCGTGTTTGAGCGTGCCTCGCGCGGTGATGGCGCCTGTCGCCAGCATCCAGGCCTCGATGGCCGCGGAGAAGCCGGTGGTGCGCTGCATGGCGGAGAGGCCGGTCACGGGGTCCGCCTTGTCGAGGATGTCCAGCGTGAAGTGGTTGCCGAGGCCGTCGTCCAGGCAGACGGCGAGGGCGAGCTGGTCCGGGATGTCGCGGGGGAGCGTCTGGCGGAACATCTCCTCCGTGACCTGCCGCGGCGTGACGGGATGCCCGTCCACGGTGAGCTTGGTCCATTTTTCCTTGAACCAGCCCAGGTCGCGCAGCGCCTTCATGTAGTGCCAATGATCGAGGTCGCCTTCGCGAAGCGCGGGATACCGCAGCGTCTTGTACTGCAGCGTCTTGAGGCGCCCTTCATACGTCTCCACCATGGTGGAGATGCCGCCCGAGGTGTTCACCGCGACCAGTTTCCCGATCCCCGGGAAGTCGATCTCCTCGCGTTCGGTGAGCGGCTGCACTTGCGAGCGCTTACCGAGGCGGATGATCTCGCAGATGACGTCGTACTCGTTGATGAGCCCGGACGGATCGAAGGACAGGGCGTACTGGAGCGGGCCGAGCGAGGTACGGTGTTTCTCCTGCGGCAGTCCGCCGCAGTACACGTGCACGTTCTTGGCAGCCGGAAACCGTTTCAGGCCGTGCGCCGTGAGCACGCTTCCTGCGCCGGGGCAGATGCCGCTGTCCGGCAGGATTGCCACGCCGGCTTCCTTCGCCGCGTCTCCGAGCGCGAATTGCTCGGCGACCACGTCGTTGTTCCCGCCGAGATCCACCATGTGGACCTTGGCGTCGATGGCCATCTTGGTGAGGCCGACGTTGAGCGAATAACGGGCCGCGCTGACGACCACGTCGCACGCGCCGCTCATCAGCAGGCGCAGCTTCGCCTCGTCCTTGACGACGTCGCCTTGCACGAATCCCGCAAGCGCGGCGTTCGGTTTGATCAAATGACGCGTCCGTTGCTGCGTCCGTTCCAGCGCGTCCTTGTCACGTTCGAAGAACGTCACGAGCGCGGTGTCCTCCTTTCCGAGCAAGTAATGAGCGATGGCCTGGCTTTGGATGCCAGCGCCGACGATGAGGTACTTGTGTGTGCGTTGTGTGGTCAAGGTACGCCTCCGATGGAGTTCATAGCATGGCGGAGGGGTACGGTCAACGTCATCCCGGCGGCGTTCAGCCAAGAAAAAGCCGCCCTCACGAGGAGGGCGGCGAAGCGTCACGGTGCGGTTTCTTCCGTGAACGTCAGGAAGGTCAGGAGCTGTTCGGGATTCACGTACCCCTCGATCCGTGCCACTTCGTGGCACTGCCTGTCGAGGATGCGGATGACAGGGTAGCCGCTCAAACGGGCACGCTTGGCGAGTCCCGGATTGGCGTCGCCGTCCACGCGGATTGCCCCGTACGAGGCCAGCTTGGCGATGACGGCGGGGTCGGTGAAAGTGCTCGTTTCCAGCCTTCGGCAGGGTTCGCACCAATCGGCATGGAAGACCTGGATGGTCCGCCGGTGTTCGGAACAGACCTTGGGAATGCAGGAGCCCTTGCGTTCTTCGCACCAGGCGATGCCCGGGGCGGGTTTGGATGCGAAAAGCAGGGAAGGATCCGCGTGTTCGCCGGGAGCGCACTTGCCTTTGCTGACGTCGCACCAATCGGCGGGCGTGGCGGCAGAACCGCCTGGCGTGGCGGCGGGGTCATGCAACGCGGCTTCGGCTTGTTGCGCCGGCGTCTCGTTCTTTCGGGGCGTGTGCTTGTTCGGGCGCGCGTGAACGCTTTCCCAGGCCGTACCCGCGAAAAACGCGAGGGCTGCGGCGATGACGAACCGGAAACGGTGTTGAGCGGGCATGGCCGAACCTTTCGCGAAAGACCTGGATTCAGGGTGACATGCCGCCTGCGCAGCGTCAAAAAATCGCGCGGAAGCGACACTCCACGGGGGCAACCTCTCGGGTGTCAGGCGGCCAACGAAAAACCCTCCGGTATGCGGAGGGTCTTCGGTTCGGCTTGTTGGGTACGGACGCGTCCGTAGCCGCGCCGCGATCGCCTACTTCAGTTCGCCGCAAACCGCGTACGGGAGGTTCGGCGTGACCGCGTCGGTGCGGACGCGCACGGATTGCGGGGACTTGTCGGTGAGCGCGCCGATGCTGACGTCCAGGTCGGTGACGGAGCGTCCGTTCACCACGGGCTGCAGCGCGTATTGCGGCTCCTTGGCCTGGTCCTTGCAGGTGCCGGCGTGGATGTTGGCGGGCTGCGTGGCGTTCTTGCTGGCGGCCGTGAGCGAGATGGTCACGCGCGTCTTGTTGCCGCCGAGGTCGGTCAGCGTGACGGTGCCGCGCTGGCCTGCCGGAGAAGTGGAACGGAGCTGGTAGGTGACGACGCGCAGCACGGGGGAGATGTCCGTGCCAGTGCCGGGGCCGGTCGAGTCGCTGACCGCTGCGCCGTTACCGCGCGAGTCGTTCCGGACTGCCGAGCCGTTCTTCGATCCTCCCGCCAGCATGGCGATGGCGATCATGGCGACGACACCCGCGCCGATGGCGATGCGCATCTTGGTCTCCTGCGTCACGTTCTTCATAGCAATGCGTATTCCTCGAAAGAGGTTGAATAATCGCGATGCATACACACTGGCACAACGGTCGAAAAAATGCTATACTATGAAGGATATCAACCTTAATCCGGTTCCTTTCGCGTATGCTCCGTCGTTTCTTTAAACGGTTCGCCCAGTCGCGCACGAAGGAGTCGCCCATCCAAGGTGAGGACCAGCGACAGAAGGTCATGTACCTGCTGTTTACCTTCATCCTCATCCCGTATGACGGTTGGTATGGCCTGGCGTACGCCAAATTCTGGGCGTACCCGGTGTATCGCATTCCTGCGGTGGTCCTGTGCTCCGCCAGCGTCATCCTGTTCCTGAACTTCATCGCCTACCTGTTCCATAAGCGGACGATCGCGGCGAAGCAGCTCGTCACGATCACCGCGCTCTTCGTCAACTTCTCCATCATTCAGACGGGCGGCATCGAGAATACGTCCATTTACTGGCTCGCCATCGTGCCGGCGCTCATCTTCCTTTTCCAGGGCATCAAGCTGGGCACGATGTACAACGTCATCTTCCTCGGCGGCATCATCGGCCTCCGCGTCGCGCAGGCGAAGGGCCTGTACCAGTCGGTGTACACGCTCGTCCAATTCGATCAGGAGCTCTCTTTGGTCGTCTGCGCGGTCCTGCTCGGTTACGCGGCTGAAAGCGGCTGGGATAAGTCCCGCCGCATCGTCGTCCAGCAGCATGAACGCCTGAAGGTGCTTCTGCAGAACCTTCCCGCGGGCGTCATCATGACGGATGATACCGGTCACGTCGTGTCTTCCAATGAAAGCGCAGCGCTTCTGTTCGGTCAGCCGGTACCTGAAAACGCCTCGATCCGTTCGTTCCCGGAGAAATTCGGGCTGACGCTCGAAAACGGCGCGCCGTACCCGGTGAGCGAGATGCCGACGGTCGTCGCCATCGAAAAGAACCTTGGCTCCATGAAGAGCGACATCTTCCTGCATGACAAGGAGGGCGGCGAACGCGTGCTTCGCGTCGCCGGAGCTCCGGTCCATAGCCAGGACGGCAAGGTGACCGGCGCGGTGTCGGTCATGACCGACATCACCAAGGAACATGAGATCGACAAGATGAAATCGGAGTTCGTTTCCTTCGCCAGCCACCAGCTCAAGACGCCGCTCACCGCCATCAAGTGGTCGCTGGAGTCGCTCGTCGGCGGCGATTCGGGAAAGCTCAACGCGACGCAGGAGGAAAACGCCAAGGAGATCGACAGCGAGGTGCAGGGCCTGCAGCGCCTGGTCTCCGACCTCTTGAACGTCTCGCGCATCGAGACCGGCAGGAACTTCTCCATCACGCCGGCGGCGACGAACCTCCGTCCCATCGTGGAAAAGGCAGCGCATGACGTGGCAGCCGCGGCGGCAAAGCGAAACGTTTCCATTTCACTCGCGGGCCTGCCGACGCCGTTCATGCGACTGGCCGATGCCGACAAGATCAAGGAAGTCATCCTCAACCTCATGAGCAACGCCGTGAAGTATTCCAAGGACGGCGGCCACGTGGAGGTGGGCGCCAAATCCACGTCGCGCGGCGAGGCGCTGTACGTGAAGGATGACGGCGTGGGCATCCCGAAAGCGCAGCAGGCGCGCGTCTTCGAGCGGTTCTTCCGTGCGGCGAACGTGGCGGACGCCTTCGAAGGCACGGGACTCGGACTCTACATCGTGCGTGAGATCGTCACGCGCCACGGCGGCGGCATCTGGTTCGAATCGGAAGAAGGGAAGGGGACGACGTTCTACCTCACGCTTCCGAAATCGGCATGACGCGGAAGGGCGCCCTCAACGGGTGCCCTTTTTCGATCTCGCGCGCGGACGTGCCGCAAGCGCCATTTTTTTCTTGCGTGTCAGCCGCTTGATGGCGTATTCCCGTTTGAGCGCGGCGCTGCGCGTGCCGGCGCGTTCCCGGTACGCCAGGTGCAGCGGCAGCCGCGAACGCGTGTATTTCGCACCTTTGCCTGCGCGGTGCGCCTGCAGGCGGGCGCTGACGTCGATGGCGATGCCGGTGTACAGCGAACCGTCCCCGCAAGTGAGGATGTAGACATGCCAGACGGCGGCGGTTTTTCGTTTCCGCGCAATGCGTGAAGCGGGAGGCATATGCCGACAGCATAGCACGCGCTTCCGCCTGGCACCGCATTGACTTTGCACCTCGCCGGACATAGGCTTTGTCCGCCTTCCAAGGGGCGGGCAATCACGAGGAGGAGAGGCACATGACCTACACGCGCGATGACGAGACACCCAGGCGCGAAGTGAAACCGGGGCTGTTCAATTCGATGATCCGGTTCAAACCGGACGTCACGGTCCTCGGCGTGCCGTATGACCGCACCTCTTCCTTCGGGAAGGGCGCGTCTGACGGCCCGACGGCGATCCACCATTGCCTTGCCGAGCAGATCGAGACGTACGACCCGCTCCACGACGTGGACATGACGGACATGGTCACGGCGGCATACGAAGACGTTCCGGGCCTGGACAGGATGTCCCCTGCGGAGATGGTGGCGGCGGTGACGTATGCGTACGACCGCATCCTCGACGCGGGATCCTTCCCGCTCATCATCGGCGGCGATCATTCCGTTTCCAACGGCGCGTTCCTTTCGCTCGCCAAGGGCGTCGATGCGGCGCAGGTCACCATCCTGCACATCGATGCGCACCTCGATCTCCGCGATGACGACGGCGACTTCCGCCCGTTCCCGTACGGCAAGTTCTCGCACGCCAGCGTCATGCGCCGCGCAGCCGACCTGGGATTCCGGTTCTGTCACGTGGGCGTGCGGGCGTTCTGCAAGGAAGAGATCGGCTTTGCGCGCGAGAACGGCCACACCGTGCACGCGTGGGTCAACGGCTGGCCTCGCGAAGAGGACATGCAGAGACTCGTCGTCGACATCCCCACGAAGCTCGTCTACCTCTCCATCGACGTGGACGGCCTTGATCCCTCGGTCGTTCCAGGCACC
>JBEEJS010000145.1:0-4084 GCA_041169025.1 Candidatus Parcubacteria bacterium | reverse complement strand
GCCGGCAAGGGCACGGAGGAGAGCCTGACGAGCATCTATCACCGGCACTACCTGCACGCGCCCTTCAAGACGTATGCGGACGGGGCGTTCGGCGTGTCGAAGGAATACTTCAGGAACGACTACGGTCACGTCGTCATTCCGAACTGCGTGGCGCTTCGGGGCGACAACTTGCCTGGCACGACCTGGAGTTCGGGAGACATCATCCTGTCGAACCGCGATGCGATCACCGGCGTACATGACGGGTACCTGTCGGCGGTGTTGCCGGCGATTCCCCAGGGCGTACATCGCCTCAATGCGGTAATCGTCCGTTGTCCGGGGTCGAACTACCAGGATCCGACGCTCGGTACTTGGGACACGTTCGGTCAGGAGTACATGATCGCGCAGTGGCTCCGGATGCCGGCGGCTGACCGCAAGTTCGTGGGCTGCAACTACTTGGATACGGTGCATCAGCAGTGCGTACCGCAGGTCAACCCAGCGTGCGACGGCTACGTGACCGGTGACGGCACGAACGTCGTTACCGCGGGTGGAACGATGGATCAGCTGACATCAACTATGTCAGGATGCGCCACGTACTGAACGGAAACGGGATAAGCCTTCTCCTTGGATGAAGGCATCGGGCGCGGACTTCATGTCTGCGCCCGTTTTTTATTCGCGCGCGGGAGCGCGGTCACGAATGCATCCGGGGCCGAGGAGCATTGACTGGGCGGCAAAATTCTGCCACCATGGCCCTCGAGGTGAACCATGAACGGACTGTTCCTCGTGCTTTCGCTCGTCGCTGGCGCGCTTGCCTTCGGTGGCATACTGCTCACCGTCGTGAGCTGGAAAAAACTGTCGGACCACCACGATCGCTCGTTCCTTCCGGATCCGCCGGATGAGCAGGTCGCGCTGCCGCCCATCGTGCGCTCGTTCTTTTTCGCCATCTGCGCCTGCGGCTTCGCCACCATGTTCCTGTTTTCGCTGTCGGGCCTGCACGCCGTCCCGCCGGGCCTTCAGGAAATCGACGGCGTCGTCGGCTGCCTCGCGTTCCTGTCCTGGACGTTCGGATGCATCGGCGAGTTCGGGGCGACGATGCGAGCGAAACGCAAAGGGGTCAAACTGTAGTCATCCGTCCCTAGAAGGAGGGCATCATGAACAAAGGCGATGTCATCCGTTCGATCGTCACCGAAGTCCTGGCGCAGGGCGGCGGGACCGCGCGGACGTCGGACTTCCGCGTGGCGCTGACGGCGGCAGGATACGCTGGCGAAAAGATGAACGTCGCGTTCCATCTGCGTCCGCTCATTACGCGGAAGAAAATCGCACGCGTCGGCAAGGATACGTACCGCGACACGACAGTTTCAGAAGGCGTCATGGCGCGACTGCCATACGGCGTGCGGACGGAAGGCCGGATACTCCGGTACATGATCACGCATCGGCACGTGCGCGCGGGCGAGGTCATCGCCCATCTGCGGGCGGCCGGACTCGTGAAGCATCGGACGTTGGCGTACACGGCGTTGTGGCGCCTTCGCAAGGACGGATACGTCTTCCGCGTCGCTAACGGCACGTACACGCTGACGCGCAAGACGCTCTCGCTCGTTTCCATGCAGGACGTTTGCGATCCCACCAAGGCCAGGACGTTCTTCGGTCCCTGGGGCGCGATCATCATGCCGCATATCGTCGAGCTGCTCGGCGTGATGGGGCCGATGTCGCCGACGGAGCTCGCTGCGCACCTCAATCGCCGCGGGTTTCCCGTGCGGCGCGAACAGGTGTTCTCCGCGATTCGGACGTTGCTCCGGAGGGGAGAGGTGCGGAAACAAGCGTACGGCGCATACGCGTCGGCCAAGATGTCGGACGATGCGCGATCGGCGGCCTGTGGCGCGATCTGATGGAGGGACCCGGACGGCAGTCCGGGTCTTTTTTCGTTGCAATCGCGGATGGGGATTTTGCACCTTGGGTCCGGTTCGGCTACGCTCATTCCTGCACCTGCCCAAGGAGATTTCCGATGACCAATTCCGACATCCTGCTCCTTCCCGAGATGGACCGAAGCGTGAAAGAGTTCCTTCGGGAGCACTTGTACATCGACAGCATCGAATCGTTCCTCTTACGCACGCGAGACGGCGAGGAACGCGAGGCGTTCCTCAAGCGGACGGATATCCATCCGAAGAAACTCGACGAGTATCGCGCGTCAGCCAAGGAGCTCCTCCTCCGTCTCGGTCCGCCCGTCGAGTACGATGGCGTGCTCGAGGGCTTCTTTGAAACCGGAACGGAAGGCGTCATATGGATGCTGTACGAGACGGCCAAGATCGACGCCGACGGCAAGCGTCCCTACGATGGCCTGCAGCTCATCGAGGACTTCGATCGGCTGGTCATCCGCGCGGAGGACGGACACACCCTTTTCGACGAGGAGATCATGCTCGACTGGAAGGCGGGGTATCGGCCGTTTCCCATGAACCCGGAGCACGGACAGCAATGCGCGCTCGGCTTCTGGATACACGGCGTCCAGAGAGGCTGGGAGCCGGATGCGTGGGCCCGGTTCTTTTTTCCCAGCGATGGCAAGGAACTGGCAGCGACGCTCATCAAGCATCCGCCACGCATCGATTGATCTCGCAAAGCCGGCCTTCTGGGTCGGCTTTTTCTTGCGTCGCAGCACCCATGCTCGTTATCCACAGCCAACCAACATCTTGTGGTATACTCACCGCAAGAGACACTACATCTTGTGGATATCGCAAAAGCGTCAGCGTTTGCGAGCACAATCCATGGGGCGTAACGTTCCCTGGTTACATTCATCTTCACCACACTTATGAGCATCCCGAACCCGCTCGCGGAATCATCGACCGACAACGCCGAACCGGGCGTCGTCGCGTCCATCCTGGAGCAGATCCCGGATCTCATGAAGGTCACGCAGGTGAAGAAACGGAACGGCACGCTGGAACCGTTCGCGCCGCAGAAGATCGGGAGCGCGCTGCAGGCGGCGCTCGCCGAGGTGGGCGTGAAGGATGGCGAGATCCTGGCGCACTGCACGCATCAGGTGCTCATGCGCTTGGATCGCGAGTTCGACGGTCACGCCGTCCCGTCCACGGAGGAGATCGCGCGCATCATCGCGCTCGTCCTCATCGACAACAACCTGCCGTTCGCGGTCAAGAAGTATTTCCTCTCCATCGCCGAGACGCACGACGTCCCGCGCCGCATTTCCAAAGGCGTGACGTTCGCGCGCACGTTCACCAAGGCGGGCACGCATCCGTACGACGCCATCGAATGGGAGACGCGCGACGCGGTCATTACCAGCGACAAGGGGAAGATCGTCTTCGAGCAGCGCGGCGTGGAGGTGCCGAAGTCGTATTCGCAGACGGCCACCAACATCATCGTCTCCAAGTACTTCCGAGGCGAAATCGGCCAGCCGGAGCGTGAGACGAGCGTGAAGCAGATGGTGGACCGCGTGGCCAAGACCATTTCCGGTTGGGGTCGCCAGGGCGGGTATTTCTCGCGCGCGGAGGACGCCGAAGTCTTCGAGGCCGAGCTGACGCACATCCTGGTCAACCAGATGGCCGCGTTCAACAGCCCGGTCTGGTTCAACGTGGGCGTGACGCCGCGTCCGCAGTGCTCGGCCTGCTTCATCAACTCGGTGAAGGACGACATGCGTTCCATTCTGAACCTCGCGGTCACGGAAGGCATGCTCTTCAAGTACGGCTCCGGCACCGGTTCCAACCTTTCCTCGTTGCGATCGTCGCGCGAGAAACTGGCGCATTCGTCCGGCAAGTCTTCCGGTCCGGTGTCCTTCATGAAGGGCTTCGATGCTTTCGCTGGCGTCATCAAGAGCGGCGGCAAGACGCGCCGCGCCGCCAAGATGGTCATCCTGAACGTGGATCACCCGGACATCGTGGAGTTCGCGGAGTGTAAGGCCAAGGAAGAGAAGAAGGCGCATGCGCTCATCCGCTCCGGTTACGATTCCTCCATCGATGGCGACGCCTACTCGTCCATCTTCTTCCAGAACGCCAACAACTCCGTGCGCGTCACGGACGACTTCATGCGCGCGGTGCTGGAGAACCGCGACCATCAGACCAAGGCGGTCACGGACGGCCATGTGGTGGATTCCATGCCGGCGCGGGAA
>JBEEJS010000144.1:0-2808 GCA_041169025.1 Candidatus Parcubacteria bacterium | reverse complement strand
CAGTTCGCTATTCATATGATGCTTGACGTGCATCTGTTTCCGAGTTATCCTCTCTTCTTGGTCCCGGTACTCCTGCCCGCAAGGGTAAGCGACCGGGACAATTCGTTTCGTAGGCCCCGGTACTCCTGCCACCCCAAGGTGGTAAGCGACCGGGGTTTCTATTTGTCCGCGCGCACCCTACTCTCCCCCACCCCACTATCAAACGCATCAAAAAACAGGCCCTCTAAGACCTGTTTTTCTCGCGCGCGACTACTTCACCACATCCAAAAACGGCACCGACGCCCCACCCGTCATATAGGTAGGTAGCGTCCCGTTCCACTTCTCCACCGCCTTCAGCTGCACGTAGTTCGCCCCGCCCTGCTGGGTGATGGCGGCGGCCTGGATCTTGATGGCCTCCGCTTCGGCCTGAGCCTCCGTCACGCGCTGTTCGGCCTCGAACTTCACCTGTTCCAATTTGTTCTTGGAGGTGAGCGCGTCCTGTTCGGCGATCTGCTTGCGCTCAATGGACTGCTCGAAGGCGTCGGAGAACGATTCGTTCACCAATGCGTAGTGCGTCACGATTGCGTGGTCCGGACCGACCACATCCCTCACCGCCTGCTGGATCTCATCCTGCACCTTGCCGCGCTGGGCCAGCAGCTCCTCCGCGGTGTAGCGTGCAATCACCTGCTTGATGGCCACCTCCAAATCCGGAGCCACAATGCGGCTCTCCAGCACTTCCGCGCCGCCTTGAAGCGTGCGATACACCTCATTCGCGGCACCAGGATCCACGTTCCAGTTGAGGACGCTGTGGATGGTCACTACCTGAAGATCCTTGGAATACGCCTCGCTGTCCTTGGTTTCCAGTTTCTGCGTGGTAACGTCGATCTTCTCGACCCGCTGCACGAACGGGATGATGACGTGCAGTCCCTCGCCGAGCGCGCCCCCGGAAATGGCTCCCCAAGTGAGCACCACGCCCCGCTCACCGGCGTTGATGATGGTAAACGCCCCGAAGAACGTCATGAGGGCGAAGACGGCCAGGAGGGCGGCAACGATGCGCTTGGTGGGGAAGGCCATAGGGTTTTGGGGCTTGGTTGGGGACGGGATTATATAGGGGGATGATAGCAGGAATGGGGCGATATGGTATCCGGACCGCTAAAAAAGTAGTGCATGGACCCCATCACGCTTGCGGCAACAAGCTTCGTCTTGACGTGTTGCAGCAACCGCTCTACAATGTAAATACAATGGGCTTCGGCCTCCGAGATCCCCGCACGGCGCAAGCCATGTGGGGATCGACTTTTTTACAGCATATCTTTCAAGCGCCTCCGTACTTCCGCGAACTCACTCTCAGGCAGCATGCGCTGCTTCTTGATGAGCCGTTTGGCACTAATCGTCCTCAGTTGAGAAAGTACCACTTTTGCGGCCTTCTGACCCTCCGTATGGGCCGTGGGAACATAATATTTCCCTTCCTTGCCAGTGGTCGACAACGGCAAAGAGAGCAGTAATCCGGCATTAAACTTCTTCACCACCAGCACAGGACGATCAAATTGGTCGTTCTTTCCGTTTTGCTCATGCCCGATGTTTTCGCCGAGATGAGCCCACCATATCTCCCGCTCGCTGAAATAGACTTCTTGCGAATCGCCCTGCTGAATCCGGCATTTGAGCTTTGTCCAGTTGATGATACGCAACAGGATTTCTCGCATTTCTTCCATATTGTTCACTATCTTTTATCACTATTCGGATAATCGAGCGTGTTTTACTTGCGGCCATAAAATAGGAGCATCTTCTCAACATGTCAAATTTAATGTATTGCCTCTTGACACTTTTTTTGACATCTGCTAAGCCATGTGTATTAACGTTTTACACATGCGGATATGATTGCGTTTGACCCTCTCTTCGGCTACTCGGTCTCCGGCGACACCATCGGCGAAGCTTGGCTCTCCGCCGTGGAGTGCGTCATCAAGAACGGCACGTACGACCCGGATGAGAACCGCGGTCGGCACGCCATCCAGATGCTCCGGCTCAAAGTCCGGTCGCATGGCACGCCGGATGCGCTGGTGGAGAAATACGGCAACGCGGAGAACATCGCCAAGATGAAACGGCTGGTGTTCGACTCCCCCGTCATGGAAGACTTCGACGTCTCGCCGAACTTCCGGAAGGGTGCCAAGAGCTACCAGGCACGCCTGGCCGAGGGGCGCATGATCGACTTCGTCGTGAAGCGGCTCACCGAGATTCCCGAGTCCAAAAAGGCCGTCATGGTCTTCCCTACCTACGAGGACTACGCCAAGGTGCTGGACTCGCCGCACAACGATTATCTGCCGTGCATCGTGTCGCTCCAGTTCCGTCTGCGTAAGACTCCCGACGGCGATTACGTGCTCAACACCGTGTACACCATGCGCTCACAGGACATCTACCAGAAGAACGTCAGCGACCTGATCGTTTTCTCCCTTCTGGCACAGGATGTCGGCAAGCGTCTGTCCGCGAACTTGAACGCGCACGTCCGCATGGGATTCATCGATGGCATGATCACCGACGCGCACGTCTATTCGAACACCTATGACGACGCGCTCGCCACGACCAGCTCCTATCTCAATGCAGGCACCGCGACCTGTCGTACAACCGTATGAAACATCTCCTTATCGTCACCGGAAACGAGAAGAAGTTCGTCGCGCTCAAGGCGCATATCCTGAAGCATCTTCCAGACATGAAGCTCTCGCGCCTCGACCTCGACATTCCTGAACCGCAGACCGCCGACCCGGCCGCTCTCATGGCGGCGAAGGTAGCATACGTCCGGACCAAGACCGCCCTCCCCTTCATCATCGATGACATGTC
>JBEEJS010000143.1:0-2560 GCA_041169025.1 Candidatus Parcubacteria bacterium | reverse complement strand
GAATTCACTATTTATTGTCAATTTTTAGCGAATCTAAGCTATTTATCCAATTCCAACACGTCATCAATCCGGATCTGATTCACAAATTCCGGTACGTGGGATACCAGCACCATGGCGCCTTCGTATTGGTCTAGGGCAGTGGCGATGATGGGGAGGTGGCGGAAGTTGATGTGGTTGGTGGGTTCGTCGAGGATGAGCAGGCCCGGCTTCATCAGCATAAGGCGGGCGAAGGACAACAGGCCCTTCTGTCCCTCGGACAGGTACTTGATCTGCGTACCGAGCGCCTTGCCGTCCAGGAGGAATCCGGCGGCCGTGGAACGCAGCTCCTGTTCGTCCTTGTGCTGCATGGCGTCCATCAGCGAATCGAACGCCTTCTGATCGAAGTCCAGCGTGGAGAAATCCTGGCGGTAGTAGCCAACGCGCACGCCTTCGCCGCGCGTGATGCCGGGCGCCTTGTCCTGGTAGATCTTCTCCAGCAGCGTGCTCTTGCCGATGCCGTTCGGCCCGGCCAGCACCATGTGCGTCCCCTTGCGGAGCTCGCGACCCAGGTGCTTCTCCACGTACTCCCCGTTCTTGATGATGCCCACCTTCTCTATGTCCAAAATGCGGCCATGGAAAAACGGGTCGAACTGCTGCGCGGGAATGGTGAACTCGCGGATGATGCGATCCTCGCGGCGCTCTTCCACCATGCTGTCCTCGGCTTCCTCCGCGGCCTCGCGCATGCGCTTGGCGACGGAGCGGAGCTTGCCGCCCTTGTGCGCGAAGACCTCGGCCTGTTCGCGCTTGCGGCGGATTTCGGCTTCGGCACGCGCGTTGTTGGCACGCTCACGCTCGATGCGCGCGGCGATCTCCTCAACCACGTTGAGGTAGTTGCCGACGTGCTGTTCGATTTTCTGCGTGTGGACATCCAGGTACAACACGCCATCCGTAAACGCGTTGAGGAACTCGGCGTCGTGGGAAATCACCAGCACCGCTTTCTCATACATCATGAGGAATCCGGTCAGGTGCTCGATACCGGCCTGGTCCAGGTTGTTGGTGGGCTCATCGAGCAGCAGCAGATCCGGTTCTGCGATGATGGAGTATGCCAAGAGGAGGCGCGCCTGCTGGCCGCCGGAGTGCTCGCGCAGTTTCTTGGAGGTGTCCGTCGTCAGGTTCACCGCTTCCAGCACCTGGGCGATGCGCTTGTCGATGTTGTACGGCACCGGTTCGAACTGCTCGGAGAACCATTCCTTCACCGTCAGGTCCAGCTTCTCGCGCGGAATCACCTGCTTGGCGATGCCGATCTTGGCGTCCGGCGGCGTGATGAAGATGCCGCCCTTCTTGGGCTTGTTCTCGCCCAGGATCAGGCCGAAGAGCGAGCTCTTGCCTGCCCCGTTCTGCCCCATCAGCGCGATCTTCGTCCCTGCGCGCAGGCTGAAGGAAGCCTCATCAAGGATGGGCTTGCTCTCGCCGTAATCGAAGGTGACTTCGCTGAAACGGAGGACGACGGAGTCTGCGGCCATAATCAGGCGGAAAACGTGATAACCAGGCGATGATACATGAAAAACGCGGGTTTGGCAAGGTGTCTTCGGTGCGCATTACGAATGTAAAAAGCCGGCCACCCGCAAAGGGATGACCGGCCGATACGATGGACCTTTTCCGTCAGCAGTACGTCAACGCGCTCCGCCGTGAGGATTGATCAACTCCCAACCCTCCAAGTCCGATTTCGTAATCTCCAAAGTGGAGACTGCCGTGGCATGGTCGTTACCGTAAACGGCGGTCACCACAATGAGTGCGGTCATGACTGTAGATCCGCGGTAGTGCACGGTGTCCCCTGCCCGCAATTGACTGACGCGGTAAAGCTGACTCCGGTCGCTCCCGTGAAGCCACTCCGGTGGGTTCGTGATGTCGACATTTCGGGCGACGGTCACCCGTGTGCCATAGTGCCCCATGACGACGTACGTCAATGCGGAGTTCTTGTGTCCGAGGATGTCCCCACGCGAAAGTCGGGGAAAATCGATTGCGTTCATGTGACCTCATTTGTGAGCGTGCGCGATGAATATAGCATGGGAATCATACTTTGTCAATTCTGATTGACGAAAGAATGGGTATCCGAATATAGGAAAAACCGGCCACCCCCAGAAGGGATGGCCGGCAAGCGTGGCGAAGCCGCATCACGGCATAGACTGACGAAAGAACCGGCGAAACGTGTGGTCGATCTGCCCCCTGATGAGCATGACTTCGAGCGTAAGGATGAGCATGGCGTGTTCACGAGCGAATTCGAGGCCAAGGCCGCGCAAGTTCGCCGTGCACGCGCGGAGTTCCGCCATGAGTTCCTGGCGTCGGGCCGCGGATGCGGCAATGCCTTCGCGACGGTTTCGGGCGGCGGCGCGGTAACGACGCACCGCGTTGACCAGGACGTTCGCATACGAGCGTTTGTCCTTGGGTTGCATTGCCATGTTCGTGAGCTCGGTCTCCAGCCTGTAGAGGAACGCCGGCTTCCGCTGCTCGAGCATGCGGTCGATGCTTTCGAGGAGATACAGCTCATCGAGGCAATGTTCGGTCTGAAGAAGCGCGATGC
>JBEEJS010000142.1:0-7675 GCA_041169025.1 Candidatus Parcubacteria bacterium | reverse complement strand
GTAACCTGAACACTTTTACTGTACAACCAGCCCAATTTCCGTCTTGACCGCCCCTCACCCCCACCGTATCCTTATGACATGCGGCGCGCGCACTCCCACGCACCATGCCCGCGCCAAGATTCATTCACGCGTGAACGTCACGCCCGCCGGCCCGCGCCGGCCGCCATCATCACCGAACATATGCCCGAAGTCCGCCCCGCAATCGAGACCTTCGCCAAGATCAAAGTCATCGGCGCCGGCGGCTCCGGCAACTCTTCGGTGAACCGCATGGTGAAATCGAAGATCAAGGGCATCGACTTCATCGCCGTGAACACGGACGTGCAGGCGCTCAACTACTCGCTCGCCGCCACCAAGATCCATCTCGGCAAGACGGTCACGCGCGGCCTCGGCGCAGGCATGAACCCGGACGTGGGTCGTGCCGCGGCGGAGGAATCGCAGAACGAGATCCGCGACGCGCTGAAGGGGAGCGACATGGTGTTCATCACCTGCGGTCTCGGCGGCGGCACCGGCTCCGGCGCGTCTCCCGTCATCGCGGAGATCGCCAAGGACTGCGGCGCGCTCACGGTGGCCGTGGTCACCAAGCCGTTCATGTTCGAAGGCGCCCAGCGCCGCGACATCGCGGAGAAGGCTTTTGCCGAACTTTCGAGCCAGGTGGACACCGTCATCACCATCCCGAACGATCGCGTGCTGCAGATCATCGACAAGAAGACCTCCATCCAGGAGGCGTTCGAGACCATCGACGACATCCTGCGCCAGGCGGTGCAGGGCATCTCCGAGGTCATCACGGTGCCGGGCCTCATCAACGTGGACTTCGCGGACGTGCGCTCCATCATGCATGAGACCGGCAGCGCGCTCATGGGCATCGGCCGCGCGTCCGGCGAGAACCGCGCCATCGAGGCGGCCAAGGCGGCTATCAACAGCCCGCTCCTTGAGGTGGCCATCGACGGCGCTAAGGGCATCCTCTTCACCGTCACCGGCGGTGCCAACCTCTCCATGTACGAGGTGTCCGAGGCGGCCAAGATGATCACCCAGAACGCCGATCCGAACGCCCGCGTCATCTTCGGCACCGTCATCGACGAGTCGCTCAAGGACGAGGTCAAGATCTGCGTCATCGCCACCGGCTTCGACGGCGAGCGCCCGCGCAAGGCGGAGCGCATCGGCGTGGAGTCCGGCACCTATCAGCCCAGCAAGTTCATCCGCAAGGAAGCCGCCCACGCTGCCGCCCAGGCCGCCCCGGAACGGTACCAGGCCCCGGCCGCCGCGCCGGTCCGGCAGGAACCGGTCCGCAGCGCCTTCCAGCAGGCAGCGGAAGAGGCCGCCCAGATCGCCGCCGCCCAGGCCGCACCGGCACCCGCGCCCGCCATCCACATCCGCCGCGTGGAGCCGGAGCAGGTCATCCGCCAGGCGCGCGTCGTCGAGGAGACGGTTGAGGCCCCCACGGGCTTCTCCCGCCGCAGCGTGCAGCAGGCCCCGGCCGCGCCCGCACCGGTCCAGATGAAGCGTCAGCCCGAACCGGAACCGGCCATGGCATCGGCCGGTGCCGAGGAGGACCTGGAGATCCCGGCGTTCATCCGCCGCAAGATGGGCTAACGGAGGTTGAAAGGGAGAAAGGTTGAAAGGTAAAAAGGGACGCCCCTCTACCTGATTCCTTTCTCCCTTTCTTACTTTCTCCCTCCCCCTCACTTTCACCCGTTCTCCCTTTTTACCTTTCTCCCTCCGTCTATGCGCTGCCCCGTCTGCACCAGCGAGGACACCAAAGTCGTCGATTCCCGCATCACCACCGACGGCCTCTCCATCCGCCGCCGCCGCGAGTGCGAGAAATGCGAATACCGCTTCTCCACCGTGGAGGAGACGGAAATCTTGGATTTGGCCGTGGTGAAACGCGACGGCGCGCGCCAACCGTACCAGCGCGAGAAGCTGGAATCGGGACTGCGCTCGTCACTCCAGAAGCGGCCGTACACTTCCGAGGATTTCCGGTCTTTGATCGGCGAAATCGAACGCGACATCCAGAAGCTCAAGAAGGAAGAGGTGACGAGCGAGGAGATCGGCGAGATCGTCATGCATCACTTGAGGGGTTTTGACGAAGTGGCATATGTCCGTTTCGCTTCCATTTACCGGTCCTTCGCCGATGTGCAGCATTTCCAGATGGAACTCGATGCTCTCTTGAAAAAGGAGGGGTCGAAGGCCAAGTTGAAGAAGAGTAAAATCGCGGCGTAAAGAAATCCGTGGAATCGCACCACCCAGTTCCATAGAGGTCCTCGGCCAGAAAAAGGAGAGGCACCCGAGCAATGATCTCCGCAGGAGTCATTGCGAGCGGTGGCCTCTCCTTTTTCGTGCTCCGGGACTCCCGATGAACCGATGTGCGCTTTCAAGCAGGTATTTCACCGACCCCGCCGATTTTGCTATACTTCCAACACTATGCGCCTTCCAAAGAATACGAAGATCGTCTGCACCATCGGCCCCGCGAGCAACTCCCCGGAGATGCTCATCGCCATGATCGACGCCGGCATGGACGTCTGCCGCCTCAACTTCTCCCACGGCACGTACGAGCAGCATGCGGCGATGATCGCCACCATCCGGAAATGCGCCGCCGAGTCCGGCCGCGTCATCGCGCTCCTTCAGGACCTTCAGGGACCGAAGATCCGCGTCGGTTCGCTGCCGAACGAAGGCGTGCAGCTGACGCAGGGCACGGAAGCCGTCTTCTCCACGGCACCGGACGCCGCGCTTCCCAAGATCACCGTCTCGCATGCCAAGCTCCACGAGGACGTGAAGCCGGGTGACGTCATCCTGCTCGATGACGGCCTGCTTGAAGTGAAGGTGCTGCGCATCGAGGGTCACGACATCGTCACCCAGGTGGTGAACGGCGGCATCCTCACCTCGCACAAGGGCTTCAACCTGCCCACCGCGTCGCTTTCCATCCCCGCCATCACCGAGAAGGATCGCGAGGACCTCATCTTCGGCGTGGCGCAGGGCGTGGACTTCATCGCACTGTCGTTCGTGCGGAGCGCCAAGGACGTGGAGGAACTGCGCGCGCTCATCGCGGACGCGGCGGCCAAGGGGCCGGCCGCGGCATACGCCGGCAAGGCGCATATCCGCATCATCTCCAAGGTGGAGAAGCACGAGGCGCTGAAGAACATGGACGAGATCATCGCCGCATCCGACGCCATCATGGTGGCGCGCGGCGACCTGGGCATCGAGACGCCGGCTGCGGTGGTGCCGCTGCACCAGAAGCGCATGATCCGCAAATGCCGCGCCGCCGGGAAGCCGGTCATCGTGGCCACGCAGATGCTCGACAGCATGATCCGCAATCCGCGCCCCACTCGCGCGGAGGTGTCGGACGTGGCCAACGCGGTCATCGATCACACAGACGCGGTGATGCTCTCCGGCGAAAGCGCGTCCGGAAAGTTCCCGCTCGAGGCGGTGCAGACCATGGCGGACATCGTCATGCAGACCGAGGCGTCGGAGTTCGACGACGTGGAGCCGCACCTTCGTTCTGCCGGGGGCGTGCCCGGCGTGGACACCGCCATCTCCGAGACCGCCGCCATCCTGGCGAAGGACGCCGGTGCCAAGTGCATCGTGGCACTGACGGAGGACGGCCGTGCCATCCAGCTCCTTAGCCGCGAACGTCCGCAGCTGCCCATCATCGCCGCCTGTACCGACGCACGCGTCATGCGGCAGATGGCGCTCGTCTGGGGCGTGGGACCGATAGCAATCGCGGAATCGCCGGACTTCGAGGCCAAGTGGGCTGCGGCCATCGCCATGCTCAAGGAGCGGGGCGCGTTGGATGCGGGCGACACCGTCATCATCGTGCGGTCATGGATGGACCGTGGCATCGAGCGGTTGGCGGGGACGGCGGTGCGGACGGTGGTCTAGCGCGGGTACGTGTCCACGCGGCACCGTGATGCGCGCATGAACCGGCCGCGTGGCCGGATACGGCAGAGCGCAGGGAAGAGGGGCACCGATTGACGGCGGCCTCTTTTCGCGCTATCATCAACGGTCGGTCTTTCAAAGGAGTCCAAAGTGCACAAGAAGGATGTTGATGCCTTGCGGGCGCTCGGTAGCGCATATGCGCAGATCATCAGGGAGTTCGGTTCCGCCGTGCTGCCACCGCCGGATCTTGAAGACGATGCGCGGCTGGCAAAGCGGTACAACGCCCTTTACGCGGCCTACCTGTTCCTGCTCTTCGAAGCCGTCGCCTGGTCCGGTTTTGCCGGGATGCCCATGTCGACCGTAGCGATGCATGCGCTCTTCATCCTGGCGCTGCTGGTGCACGCGCTTTCGTGGTGCCGTGCGCACTTGCGCGCCATGGATGAGCAGGGAGAAGTCGTGCTCGGTCATCCCGACATGCCATCGCCCTTCGCCGTCCTGCGATCACACGCGGAAGCGGTCGGCATGACCGTTCCGCTCATGCGCATGGTATACGATCGCGGAGTCAGGAACGCGTCCGCGGCCTGGGCTCCGGGATTGCCCCCGATTGTCTCCGTCCAACACGCGCTCTGGACGCAGCACCCGGAGATCATGCCGGCCGTCATCGCGCATGAACTGGGGCACGTGCGGAACGGTTGCGGACGTCGCGCGTTCTGGCGCGAGTTCCTCCGTGAAATCGTGACCATGGCCGCGCTGCTGAATGCCTTCGCCTGGTTCCTGCTGACGCTCGATGGGCTTTCCCACGGGACATCGGTACCGCCCACCGCGTACGTCGTGTTCGCCACCTGTCTTGCGGCGTACGCTGCCGGCGCGTGGCGACGGACCAGGCGAACGACCATGTGCAACCATTTGAGCGAGTACGCGGCTGACGCGTTCGCCATCAAGATGGTCGGTGCCATGCAGGTGATCGTCATGCTGCAACTGATCGCCGACGGCTTCCGGAATCCGGACGTGGCCATCGATGAGCCGACGATGACGCACCCAAGCATCACGAGGCGCATCGAGGTGGCCAGGCTCCACCTGCCGCCGCCGCGCCTCGTCGAATGACGCTCCTCATGCCCCGCTTTCGCGTCCCCATGGACCGAAGGCGGGGCTTTTTCTTGCGAGCGGCTCGTGCCGAGCTCGTCGCCAGGTGGGCGCGCCACGCGCGGCCATCCGAACACCGGCAATCTTCCGACTTTCACGCGTCCATGCGATACTCCATGCATATGCGCCGATACTGGCTCTGCAAATCCGAACCCGAAGCGTATTCCTGGGACCGCCTGGTGCGCGAGAAAAAAGGCCGCTGGGACGGCGTACGCAATCATGCGGCGGCGCTGCATCTGCGCGCCATGCGCGTGGGCGACCTTTGCGTCTTCTACCACTCCACCACCGGCAAGGAAGCGGTGGGCATCATGCGCGTGACGAGGACGGCATATCCGGACCCGACGTCATTCGTCGTGGATGCGTCCGGCGCGCGCCAACCCGCGCCCGGCCAACCGAAGGGGGATTGGGTGGCGGTGGACGTGGTGCCAGTGCACGCGCTCGCGCGGCCGGTGCCTCTGGCCGAAATCAAATCGGATGCGGTGCTGAAAAAAATGGAGATGGTGCGGCAGGGGCGGCTGTCGGTGTCGCCGGTGTCGGCGGGGGAGTGGAAGCGGTTGCTGGCGCTCTCTGGCACGCGCGCCTGAAGCGAATACTCGCACGGTAAAAAGAACGCCGTTGCCGGAAAAAGCAGCGGTGTGCTACGGTTCCGCCATGCTCGCATTCCCCAAAGACATCCTCGTCATGGATTTCGAAGGCCGCGCCGAACCGACGCAGGCCGGGTTCGTGCTCCTGGACAGGGCTACCCTCGCGGAAAAGGATGCCTACGTCTCATACGTGTACGCGGATCTAGGCGGCTTCGTCAGCCCGTTCTCCGGCATCTCCCAGGAGACGCTGAAGGGCGCGCCCACGCAGGCCGAGGTCGGAAAGGCCGTCTTCGAGCGGTTCGGTACCGATGTCCTCCTCGCCTGCTGGGTGCAGGACGTGGACATGCGTAATTTCAAGAAGATCATGGCCGAGGCCGGGCACGAGTTCTCCGAGTTCGACTATCACGTGCTGGACGTCTGGGCCGCGGCGTACGTCCATCTGCTGAAGGGCGGGTACGCTGGCAGCATGCGCTCGGAGGAGATGTTCCGCGCGTTCGGTGCAGCGCCTCGGGACAAGCACGATGCGCTGGAAGACGCGCGGATCGCGGCGCACGTGCTGCGCGCCATCGCGGCCTGAACCGTCATCATATGAAAAACCCGCATCATGCAGATGCGGGTTTTCGAGATTCAGGTATGCGCGATGCCGCGGCTCTTCCACCATGGATATAGCGGAAACGTCGCCACCAAGAGTCCGGTGAAGAACAACGCCTCGTAGCCGTAGCGCTGGGCGAGCACTCCGGAGAAGACCGCGGTGGACTTCCCGATCACTTCCAGGCTGCTCAGCAGCGTGTATTCCGTTGCGCCCACGCGCTTGTCCACCAGCGACATCATGTAGGTGAAGATCGCCGTGGTCACCATGCCGCCGGTCACGTGTTCCAGGATGGTCATGGTGATGACGCTTCCCGCCGTGAGCGTACCGGTGTGCGCGATCCAGCACTGCATGCCGATGGGGGAGATGCGCAGCGCCATCGCCAGGCCAAGGACGGTCCACGGTCGCCAGCGCGCGATGAGCAGTCTGCCCAAGGCCGAACCGGTGATGGATGCGGCCATGCCATAGCTGCCCACCCAGATCCCGATCTGGCCCACGGTGATGCCGTGGTCCAGCAGGTACGTGGTGAACATGGTGCCGGCCAGTTCTTCGCCGAGCTTGCCGGTCATGATGAGCAGGACCGCCCATCCCATGCCGCGGCCGGTCACCAGATGCCATGCCTTGCGGACGATCTCCTTGAGCGAAGGTCGTTCCGTGGCGCCGGCGATGCCAGTCGTGTCCGGCGGCACCGGCTTCTCCTTCATGCGCGGCAGGAACAGCAGTGGCAGGAACGCCACCAGCGCCATGCCGCCGAAGAGGAACCCGTCGCCGTGCGTGGTGGACATGCTGAGCAGCACGCCGCCAGCGAGGACCATGCCGACCTTGTATCCCACCACCTGCACCGTGTTGCCCAAGCCGAGCGCATGGGGCTTCAGGATGTCGATGGCGAATCCGTCCACGGCGATGTCCTGCGTGGAAGCGCAGAGGTTCATGAAGAGCACGGCGATGAGCAGGCCCGCGATGTTGCCTTCATGCACCGCGGCGGCCATGCCGATGGCGGCGATGAACGACACTTGCATGGGATAGATCCACGAACGCCGCCGCCCGATGCGCGGGAAATAGTATCGGTCAGCCAGCGGAGCGATCAGCGCCTTGAGCACCCAGAAGAAATTCATCACGCCCAGGAAACCGATCGCCGCGAGCGACACGCCCTGCTTCCGCAGCAGGATCGGCAGCGCCATGCGCTGGAACCCGTACGGCAACCCTTGGGATGCGTACAGCAGGAACAGCACGAACAATGCGAACTTCGAATGGCGGATCTCCTCCGCAGGACGTTCCGTCTCCGTCATGTCTTGCCTCATCTTTTCAAAGGACGAACGGTACAGTATGCGTGAAACGAGGGGTTTTGTCAATCGGCGCGCCCCGGCGTGTAAAGCGGAAGTTAAATTGTCCTGTTCCGGCGGAAGTTAAAATGTCCGCTTTTAGGTTCCGGCCGTTTCGCAGTGCAGTATTTCGATTCCTCGCTGGGCAGCCAACCGGAAGTCCGCCC
>JBEEJS010000141.1:0-11057 GCA_041169025.1 Candidatus Parcubacteria bacterium | reverse complement strand
TGTTTTCGGTTTCACCTTGCCCGTGAAGGCGTAAGCGGCGGATACGTGCTATGATGAGCGGAGATTCATTCATTGATTCCCGAACGCTATGGCCATCCTCGCCCGCTGGATCATCTCCGCGCTCGCCATCCTCGCCGCCGCGTACTTCATCCCCGGAGTGACCGTCGCCGGTTTCGGCACCGCGCTCGTCGTCGCGCTCGTCCTCGGCGTGGTGAACGCGTTCATCCGCCCCATCCTGCTCGTCCTCACGCTGCCGGTCAACATCCTGACGCTCGGCCTGTTCACGTTCGTCATCAACGCGCTGATGATCCTGCTCGTCTCGCAGATCGTGCCCGGCTTCCACGTGAGCGGGTTCTGGGTGGCGATGCTGTTCAGCATCGCGCTCGGCTTGGTGTCGATGCTGATTTTCGCGGTATTCAAGTAGCCTCATGGGGAAACGACTCATCGCTTGCATTTCTGTCGCCGGCGCGACGTTTGTCGTCGCGGTCGGTTCGTTGGGTTTTTGGTGGGGCAGTCATCAAGGAGGACCGGCGCCGCTGGTCCGCGTCGTGACTGAGCGGGAAGCGGGGATTCAACCGGATGCGGCACGAGCGAATGAGATCGAACAACGTCTGAATGCCGTGTCATCGAACCTTGAAAGCGTGACAAAACAATTGGATGCGTGTAATTCCCTGGATGCCGTGAGTGCATCGTATTTCAAGGCGATACGGACCGTTCCGCAAGCCAAGATCGCATACCATGATGCTGCATTAGGGTTGTCCTATGCGTATCCTGCGGCCTGGGGTGATGTGCAATCGGTCGGTGAGGGGTGGCTGGCATACAGCGATTTCAGCGGTATCAAGTCCGGATTCGCGCTTGCGTCAGTGAATCCCACCGTGGAGCCGCCAGGCATGGACGGGAATTGGACCACGGAGTCGGCTGCAATCACGGGCGAGGCATCCGTGGCGTCGTATTGCAAGGGTAAGAAGGAATGCGTGACGTATCGAAACACGCACGGCATACTTATTGCCAGCGTCGGTGGACGCGTTCCGGGTATGGGTGATTTCGAGTCGTTGGTGCCCGCGGCGAGGTATTTCCTTTTTCACCCTACGCGCAAACGTGGCATCGTGATTTCGTTCGTGAGAACCGCCTTCCATGAATCTGATCCTGGGCTTGAGGATGATGTGAAACGGTTCGTTGATACGATAGCATTCACTCGGTAAGTGAAGAGAAGGATAACCACATGGGTTCCGCACTGAAAAATCTTCTCGCCTCCACCTTCCGCGGCGAACTCCATGACGACCCCGCGGCCCTGAAGACGGCATCCCAGGACGCCAGCCTTTTCGAGATCACGCCGGCGTTGGTCGCGGCGCCTCTGGATGCCGCGGACATCGGCGCCGTCGTGCGTGCGGCGAACGATCATCCCGAACTGAAGATCTCCATCACCCCGCGCTCGGCCGGTACGGACATGTCCGGCGGCGCGCTGACGGAGAGCGTGGTGTTGGACATGGTGCCGCATTTCAACCGCATCGTCTCCGTGGAGGCTTCCGCGGACGGCGGCGTGGCGGTGACGCAGCCGGGCGTCTTCTATCGCGATTTCGAGAAGGCGACCCTTGCGAAAGACCTCCTGCTCCCGCCGTATCCCGCGTCGCGCGAGCTGTGCACCGTGGGTGGCATGGCGGCGAATAATTCGGGCGGGGAGAAGTCGCTCAAGTTCGGGAAGACGGAGGACTTCGTGCGCGGGCTCAAGGTGGTATTGCGCGATGGCGAGGAGCACGTCCTTGGCCCGCTTGATGCCGCGCAGCTCGCGGAAAAGATGGCACGCACGGACCTGGAGGGCGATCTCTACCGCCGCACGCATCGGCTTCTCGAAGCGCACTACGACATCGCCCATGCCGCGCGCCCCGACGTCTCCAAGAACTCCGCCGGCTACGACATCTGGAACGTCTGGGACCGCAAGACGTTCGATCTCACCAAGCTGTTCGTGGGTTCCCAGGGGACGCTCGGCGTCATCACGGAGATCACCTTCGGCCTGGTGAAGCCCGCGCGGCACGCCAAGCTGCTCGTCATCTTTCTGAAGGACCTGGCGCCGCTGCCGGGCATCGTGAACGCGGTGCTGGCGCATGCGCCGGAGAGCTTCGAATCCTATGACGACCGCACCCTGACATTCGCCGCGCGATACTCCGGCGACATCATGGCGCGCCTCGGCACGTCCAACGTCTTCTCGCTCGCCTGGCAGTTCCTGCCGGAGCTCGGCCTGCTGCTCCGGAACGGGTTGCCGCGCCTGGTGCTGCTCGCGGAGTTCACCGGGGAAACCGCGGAGGAAGTGGACGCGAAGGTGAACGCCGCTCACGCCGATCTCGCCGCATTCAAGCTCCCCATGCGCGTCACGCGTACCGAGGAAGAGGCGCGGAAATACTGGGTCATCCGCCGTGAGAGCTTCAACCTGTTGCGCAAGCATTTCAAGAAAGTGAAGGCCGCGCCGTTCATCGACGACTTCTGCGTGCGGCCCGCGCATCTCCCGGAGTTCTTCCCCAAGCTCTACGCCATGCTGGAGGAGTACAAGCTGACGCTCACCGTGGTCGGCCACGTGGGAGACGGCAACTTCCACATCATCCCGCTCATGGACCTGTCGGATCCGGACACGGCGCGCGTCATCCAGGAGCTGTCGACGCGCGTCTACGCGCTCGTCATGTCGTACGGCGGTTCCATCACCGGCGAGCACAACGACGGGCTGGTGCGCAGCCCGTACCTCAAGGAGATGTTCGGCGCGGAGACGTACGCGCTGTTCGAGGAGATCAAGCGCATCTTCGACCCGCAGGGGATATTCAATCCGGGCAAGAAGGTGGGTGCGAGCATGGCGTACGCCATGGGGCATCTCAAAAAAGAGTGAGCCCTCGGGCCCGCTCCTTTTCGCATCGCGCGTTCGCATCAGCGCACGCGTTCCAATCGAGACGTTCCTTCCTTCAAGGTCATGCCCTTGGTCGGAAGATCGACGATGAAGGTGGAACCGTACCCCTCTTCGGACGTGAACCGCACCGTGCCGCCGGCGAACTCCACGATGGCCTTCACCAGGTAGAGGCCGAGACCGGTCCCTTCCATGGCGCCGCGGACGTTGTCGGCGCGGAACATCTTGCCGAAGATGGAGGGTTGCTGGCGGGCGGGAATGCCGATGCCGGTGTCCTTCACGGTGATGCGGACCATCTTCGGCCGGCGCCGATGCGCCACGGAGACGTCGATCGTGCCGCCCATGGGCGTGTACTTCACCGCGTTCGATACCAGGTTCTCGATGATGATCTTCGCGAGCGCGGGATCTGCGGGAACGGTCGGGATGTCCGCGGCGTACTCCTCGTTCACCGTCAGCCGTTTCCATTCGGACTGGTCCTTCACGTCCTTGATCACGTCCTTGGCGACGGCGGCGTAATCCGTCGGTTCCGGGTTGACCGAGAAGGTCCCGGTCTCCAGGCGCGAGACGTCGAGCAGCGCGTTCACCGTGTCGATCATGTGCGCGCTGACCTCGGCGATGTTGCGCGCCGCCTGCTCCTGCCGCGCGTTGAGCGGGCCGGTGGATTTCTGCAGCAGGATGTCCGCGTCCCACTTGATGGCCGTGGGCGGCGTCTTGAGCTGGTGCGACGCGAGCGCGATGAAATCGGCCTTGGCGTTGTCGAACTCGCGGGCCTCGGTGATGTCGCGGAACACGGAGATGACGCCGGCGCGGTTGCCGTCCAGGACGATCGGCGTGGCGGTGACGGCGACGGGGAACCGCGACCCGTCCTTGCGGACGTAGTAGAACTGCTCGCGGGAAGTGATGTCGATGACCACCGTCTCGCCCGTCTTGAGGGCGCGGTGGAACGGCCGGCGCGCGAGCGGAACCGGCTTGAAATGCACGTCCTCCATCCGCGGGAATTCCGCGCCGATCTCGCGTCCGACCATCTCCGCCGCGGTCCAGCCGAGCATGCGGTGCGCCGATTCGTTCATGAGCAGGATGCGCGCCTTGTCGTCGGAGGCGATCAGGCCCTCGCCGATGCTGCCGAGCAGCGCTTCCGCGCGCGCCTTCTCCTCGCTGAGCGCCGTCGCGACGGCATGGATGACGTTGATCTCGTGCCACATGATGAGCGTGGACACGATGACGCCCGCCACCACCACGATCGCCAGGCCGAGGTCTTCGCTGAACCAACCGTACCGGACGCCGATGACGCGCGCGTAGCCGCACAGGATGGGCAGGAACAGTCCCATGGGAATGAGCCGGCGTGCGATCACGCCGCCCGCGGAGTCGCTGGCGGCGATGGCGGTCAGGCCCTTCGTCGGCTCCAGGTTCAGGATGGCGAGGGACAGGCACATGATGGCCAGCGACGTATTGAGTGCCATCGGGAAAAAGCGGCCGATGCCGATGAGGTACGCCACGCCGTAGAGGTATCCGATGGCGGCCAGCAAGGCGATGAAGAACGCGCCGATGGCGATGCGATGCGCCGTCTCGTACGCCTTGGTCCGCAGCAAAACGATGGACGAACCGATCAGCATGAACGCGAACGCCGTGTTCGGCGCGAGCTGGTTGGCGCGGCCGGTCAGTATGGATTCCGCCGACATCTGTCCGCTGAACAGCGCGTGATCGAACCAGACGTCATGACCGGTCAGGACGCCGATCATCTTGATGGTGCCCAAGAGCGCGACAAGCGCAGCGAGGACTAGGCTCGTGCGGCGGCGCACGCCCTCCGAGCGGTCCCCGATAAGGAGCGCGGCTCCGCTGAGGAGGAACAGGAGCGCCGTCGCCGGGTTCATGCCCACCTGCAGTCCCGACCAGCCGGACCGCAACGTCGCGGCAATCGCATGCACTGCCTCGACCGGGAACGATAACGCGCTCGCCACCCGAACCGCGCCCGCCTCCAGGGCATACCCTGCCAGCGAAGAGGCGGCGATGAGCAGCGCGAAGACGATAAGCGTCTGCGCGGTAAGCCGGAAGCTGCGGACCAAGCGTTGATTTGTGAGCTCGAACATACGGGCAACGGCCGATGCGTTGCGCATAGGAACATCATAGCACATACTTGGTTCATGGCCTCCTCACTTTCACGGATCATCGCAGGAGCCCGTGGCGCCTTCGATGCGCCGTCGCGCGCGTTCTACGTGGCCGCGCTCGCGCTCACCGTCATCCTGGTCCGCACCGGGTTCGATTGGCAGTGGTACCTCTGGACCCGCGGCGTGCCCGCGTGGCTCATCGCGCCCGGCATCATCCTCGGAGGACTCGTGCCGATGTTCGCGCCACTCGTGCTCTGGGGCGTCGGTGCGGCGCAGGACGACCGTCGGGTCACGCAGGCCGGATGGCTCATGGCCGCCGCCGCGTTCGCCGGTTGGCTCGGTTCAAGCGTGCTCAAGGCATTCACCGGACGCGCGCATCCCGACTTCGGCACGCTGCTCACGCATGACACGTCGCGCGACTTCCTGTTCGGTTTTTTGCGTGGCGGCATCTTCTGGGGCTGGCCCTCGTCCCATACGATGGTGGCGTTCGCAGTGTCAGGCGCGGTTGCGGCCCGATACGGAAACACGCCCGCCATCAAGTGGCTGGCGTGGGCGTGGGCGCTCTACGTGGGGCTGGCGGTGTCCGTCAGCATCCACTGGTTCTCCGATTTCCTGGCGGGTGCGCTCATGGGCGCGGCGATCGGGGTGGCGATGGGGCGGGCGTTCGTCGCGCAACCTGCGGCGAACGCGGTCGCGCACGAGCACTAACGGATCAGAACCGCGCGCATGGAAACGGACCCGAGCGCGATTCCCTCGGTGGGGAACTGCGCTTTTTCATTTGCTCCGGCTGCGCGCGCCGCACCAAGCACCGAGAGCAGCGGCCAGTAGTGATCGGGCGTCGGTACCGAGAGATGCGCGGCGGTGCCGAGCGCGCGATAATCGATCAGGCTTTCGTAATCGCCTTGCGCGATGCGACCGGCCGCGAGCGCATCGAATTCCACCGCCCAATCGAACGGGTGCGCGTCCGGGGCGAAGGATATGCGACCGAGATTGTGCACCAGGTTGCCGCTGCCGATGATGAGCACGCCGCGTTCCCGCAGTGCCGCAAGATGCGCGCCGAGGTCGAAGTGCTCGCGGTCCGATTTACGCACGTCCAGGCTGACTTGGAACACGGGGACGTCCGCATCCGGGTACATGCGCTTCAGTACCGACCACGATCCGTGATCGAGGCCCCATTCCGTATCAGCTTCCGCACGCAGCAGCTCCCGGGCGGCTTCAGCCTGCGTCGGTGCGCCGGGGCAGCCGTATCGCACGGCGTACAGTTCCGGCGGGAAGCCGTAGAAATCGTGCAGCGTCTTGGGGTGCGCGGCCGTATGGACGGCGACGCCTTCCGTGAGCCAATGCGCGGACAGGCAGAGCACCGCTTGCGGTCGCGGCAGTTCCATGCCGAGGCGCGTCCACGCGGCGGTCCAGGCGTTATCCTCGACGGCGTTCATCGGATTGCCGTGACCGAGGAACAGGAGCGGCATGCGCTCGCTGCGGGGGAGTGCGTCCAGGCGGTTGTGCAGGGCGTTCACGGTCATATGACAGCAGTATACCTGCACCGCGAAATCGGCACATCCCGCATACGAAAAAAACGCCCGAAGGCGTTTTCCATGGGCGCCGCCGCCGCAGGAGCGCAAAAACGGTCAGCGCGCCTTCTCCTGCCGCACAACCTCGTTGATCACCTCGCGGATTTCGCCCAGGCCTTTGCTGGAATCCACGGAATGGGGGATGAACCTGATGCCTTCGTATTCCTTGCGCAGCGCCTTGAGTGCCGCATCGGCCTTGGTCGGCGCGAGAAGATCCACTTTGTTGAAGACGATGGCAAACGGGATGTCCGCGCCTTCCAGTTGCTCCAGCGCATCGAGATCGTTCTTGAGCAGGCCGTGGCGCGCGTCCACGATGACCAGCACAAGCCGCAGATGCTCCGCGGCGGAGAGGTAGTGGCTGATGAGCGCCGAGAATTCCTCGCCCTCCCGCGGCTTTGAGGTGGTGAAACCGTAACCCGGCAGGTCGATGAGCAGGCTGCCATCCTTGAGATCGTACACGTTGATGGTGCGCGTCAGGCCCGGTGCGGAACTGGTGCGCGCCAGGTGCTTCATGCCGGCCAAATGGTTGATGAGGCTGGATTTGCCCGCGTTGGAACGCCCAAGCAAGGCCACCTGCGGCTTGGAGCTTTGGGGGAGATGAGCCACGTTGGTGCAGCTTTTCATGAATTCCGCGGGCATATGGGAGCAGTATACATAGAAAGGGGGATTTTGATAGGGGGTGGGGGGTGAGGCGTTGGCGCTTTATCGCCCCTGAAGACCGATGTCATGATGCCGGCTGTCAATGTTTATTGACAAAATAGGCCAGTTTTGCTATCCTATTCCAATAAGAATTTTGGCTTAGATGAGCCATTTCGTGAGCCAGAGGTAAGAAACGTGCTATTATCACGTCAACTATTCCACTATGCAACATACCTTTAAGAGGCTCGCTCTCGCCGCGTCTTTGATTGCACTCGTCGTCGCCCCTGCTGCTTCTGCCCACAATGGAATCGATCATTCCACTGGCGTGAAGCTCGCCGCGGCCTGTTCGGTGACCACCAACCTGCCGTACCGGGCCAAGGGCTCGCGCTCCGTCTGGTTCGTGACCGACTCCTGCACCAAGCGTCCCATCAGGAACGCGGACGTGTACATGTCGTACTTCGCCAGCTGGTCCGACGTGAAGGTCGTCGACGCCTCCGCGCTCTCCGCCATTCCGAACGACCCCATCGGCTTCATGCCCTGGGGCAAGCGCAAGGCGTTCCGGAACGGCACGCTCGTGAAGACCACCTCCGATGCTACCGTGTACCTTCTCGTGGACGGCAAAGCCTATCCCATCAAGGATGAGGCCGCGTTCAAGGCGCTCGGCTATGATTTCTCCAAGATCCAGGACGTTTCCGCGGACGCGCTTGCGCTGTACGTGAAGGCCGCTGCCGTCACGGGTGATTCGAGCACGCTTCCCGTGGGCACGGCATTCAAGCATGCCGGTGATCCCAAAGTGTACGTGGTGACGCAGGAAAACGGCGGCCACGGGTCGCGCCACGTCACAAGTTTCGACGAACTGAAGCGCATCGCCAACACCGATTGCATCGCGACCGTGCCGCAGTCCACGCCGGGCAGCACTGGCGGTTCTTCGACTGGCAGTTCGACGGGCGGTTCCATCGGTGGTTCCACCGGCGGCACGACTGGCGGCAGCACCGGTACCCCGGCCGACACCACCGCACCCTCCGTGCATTTCACCGATCCCGCGGACGGCGCCACGGTCAGTGGATCCGTTTCCATCATGGCGAGCGCGACCGATAACGTCGGCGTGACGTCGCTGGTGATCACCAAGGGCGGAACGCAGATCGCCACCGCCAGCGGCTCCACCGCCATGGCGACGGTGAACACCGCGTCGTATGCGAATGGCACCGTGACGTTCACCGCCACTGCGCGCGATGCGGCCGGCAACGTCGGTACCGCGACGCGCACGGTGACCGTGTCGAACAGCACCGCGAGCACCGGCGGCTCTACCGGTGGAAGCACCGGCGGCACCGTCACGCCGCCCGCCCCGATGACCGGCATGCCCTACGTGAACCTCGCCAGTATCCCCACCGGCATCGCTGGCAGCGATCAGCTGCTCATCGAGCGCCCGGGCGAGGTCCGCACCTACCCCGACGGCGTCGGCGCGTTCCGTACCGTCTGCAAGATGACGCACATGAATTTCGACGATCCGCTGGTGTTCCCGGGCCAGCCGGGCGCGTCGCACCTGCATGAGTTCTTCGGCAACTCCAGCATGAACGCCTTCACCTCGCCGGGCCACCTGCGCGATGCGGGAACCAAGGGCACCTGCGGCGGCGGCATCGCCAACCTGTCAGGATACTGGGTGCCGGCGCTGCTCGACGCGAGCGGCAACGTCATCAAACCGGTGGACAACATCGTTTACTACAAGTCCGGCTACAACGGCATCCGCGCCGCCGACATCACCGAGTTCCCCGAAGGCCTGCGCATGATCTCCGGCAACTCCAAGGGCAGCACCGCGCAGTCGCATGACTACTGGGGCTGCGCCGAGAAGTACGTCGGTCACCTTGGCAGCATCAAGGACCTCACCGGCAAGTGCGGCACGGACATGATCCAGATGACCATCGTCTTCCCGCAGTGCTGGAACGGCACCGATCTGGACAGTGCCAATCACAAGGACCACATGGCCTATGCCGACGGTCACTGCCCGGCCGGTTACAAGCCGATCCCGGAGATTTCCTTCAACATCCATTACCGCCTGCCGAACAACGACACCGCCGGCGTGCATCTCGCTTCGGACATGTACGACTGGCAGACGCTCGGTGGCGGCTACTCCGCCCACGGCGACTGGTGGGACGGTTGGGACCACGCCATCGTCAAGAAGTGGATGGCCAACTGCGTGAACGCCGGCGCCGACTGCCACGGCGGCATGATCAGCGACACGGAGTTCCTGACGCAGCAGTAATCGAATCTCGCAGATGCCGCGGACCCTCACGGGGACGCGGCGTTTGCGTTTTGCGGGAGCGGTGCCTGGGATCGTTATCGCGCGCGACGGTGAACGCGCGGGGGCAAGAATAAGGGCGTAAGGAAATCCGGCCCGCCCCGTCACATACTGCATCGGCCGTATTGCGGCCCCTTACCTAAAGACTATGCAAGGCACGTTCATGAAAGCGGCATCTGCGGCGGTCCTGTTCTCCATGCTGGCGTTGCCGGCGTCGGCGCACGGACTCGAGATCGGCGGGAAGCACGGCTTTTCGTTCAACTTCGGTGGCCTCAAGGCCGTGGAGCGCATGCTCACGCGCGAGGTCAAGAAGTCGGAGAAGAAGGATGACAGGGAGGAGCGTAAGGCCGACAGCGCCTGCATCGCATCCGCGAAGTTCGTCCAGGGCGACGCGGTTGATGCCGCGACCGATGTCCGCGAAGCCGCGCAGTACGCCGCGGTGAAGTCCTACTTCACGTCGCTGGAGTCCGCGTTCACCGTCCGCGCCAGCGCCCGCGCGTCCGCTCGCACCGCCTTCCTGGCCAGCGCCAAGGATGACGCAGCCAAGACCGTCTACGCCAGCGCCAAGCTGACCGCTGACACCAACTGGTCCGCCGCCAAGACCGCCGCGCAGACCGCCTGGTTCACCGCACGGACCGCTGCTGATGCCGCGTTCAGGACGGCCAAGGCCAAGGCTGACGCCGATCTGGCCGTCGCCAAAGCCGCATGCATCACCGCGAACCCCACGCCCGCTCCGGTGCCGACCGACGTCGTCGCGCCCGGAACGGTGACCACGCTCTCGCTCTCCGGCGCGTCCGCCACGTCCATGACGGCCACCTGGACCGCCAAGGGCGATGACGGCACCACCGGCACCGCCACCTCCTACGACCTCCGCCGCTCCACCACGCCGATCGTGACCGATGCCGATTTCAACGCCGCCACGCAGGTGACGGGGGAGCCGGTGCCGATGACGTCGGGCACGTCGCAGTCCGTATCGGTGACCGGCCTCACCGCGTCCACCACCTACTACTTCGCACTGAAGGTCTCGGACGAGGCGGGCAACGTGTCCGCGCTGTCCAACGTGGCGAGCCTCGTCACGCTGGCGCTGTAAGTCACGGAGCGCGCCGGCGGCATCGCGCCGTCGGCCTCCCGCAAAACGGCCCCGCGAAACGAATAACGCCGCAGCTCCCAAGCGGGGCTGCGGCGTTTCGATCTATTTGCGTTGCGTCATTTTCGCTAGTGCCGAACAGGTCTTGACCCACACCGCCTTGTCGTGGCCGGTGAGGTGCGTGGGGTGCGGCTTGGCATGCTTGGGAGCGGCCACGTCTTCGGCTTCGTAGCCGAGGATGGCGGCGTTGACGGCGGCGTCATCGGTTCCGGTAAGCGCCTTGGCCGCTTCGCAGACGTTTTGGCCTTCCGTGCGTGCCGGGGTCTGCTTGCTGAGTTCGCAGACCTTTTCCTTGAAACGGGTGAATGGGTTGGTGTCTTCCGCGCTGGCGACACCGATGAACGTGAGTGACAACAGTAGCGCGCACAACGTACGCATGGTGATTCTCCTTCGGTCGGAATGACCTGTCGAT
>JBEEJS010000140.1:0-4561 GCA_041169025.1 Candidatus Parcubacteria bacterium | reverse complement strand
CAACCACTTCACGCTCGGAAAGAAAAGACCCTCTCACGCCAAGCGGCGGAACGGGTCTCATGTGATGTCAGTGCGCGGAGGCGAGCGCTGCTGCGTGGATGGTGGTGCGATTCCGGCCGTTCCCCTTCGACTGATACGTGGCTTGATCCGCTTCCTTCACGAGCGACTCGTAACCGGGAGCGTACGCCGCGTCATGCGAAGCGATGCCGATGGAAACGGTGATGTGAAGCGTGTGGGCACCGCTCATGATGACCGTCTTTTCGATCTCCTGACGAAGACGTTCGGCGAGTGCGAAGGCTCCTTCCGCGTCGGTATCGGGCAAGAGAAGAACGAATTCCTCTCCACCGTACCGCCCGGGCTGGCTGGACCTATGCCGTCCCAACGCGTCGGAAACGCGCGTTGCCGTTGAGAGCAGCCCGCCGATGACCTTCAGGACCGCGTCTCCCACGTCATGGCCGTAGGTGTCGTTTATGGCCTTGAAATGGTCGCCGTCGAGGAACAAGAGCGACAGGCACGTGATCTCCCCTCCTGCCAGCCGAGCATACTGCTTGGCGAGCACTCGGTAGAACTCATCGCGCTTGGCGACGGTGGTGAGACCGTCGATGCGGGCCTGCATGACGATGGACGTCACGTCGGCGAACCACAGGGCGTAACCGACGCGATGTCCCTGCTTGTCGATCTGACGGGTGAGCGTCACCTGGACGATGATGCGATGGCCGTCCATCGTATTCATCTCCGCGATGGCCGTACCGTCCTCGTCGCGATTGATGATCGCGAGCAGGTCGTCGCAGTCGGCGCTGTAGAGCTTGATCAGCTCCACGAGATCCTTGCCGAGCACGTCCTCTTCCCGCAGGCCAGACATCCGGACGGCGGCCGCGTTCCACGCGGTGATGATGTGGAAGGGTGTGCAGCAGCAGAGACCGAAGGGCGACTGCTCTTGCAGTTGCGACAGGGATGTTTGACCGTGATTCTCCACCACGGTCACTGCATAAGCGGCATCCGGATGGTTGGTCATGGTATTCTCCTTGTAGCGATTGTGGCCCCGTACTGGACGGGGCGGAACATGCAGCCCAATATGGGCTTGAGAGACCTTGGCATGAATTTACGTCTTTGTCAACGCTGTTTGGCAGCCATTCGTGCAGACGATGTGTGCGCGCATGCTACTTATATGTTTTTTTACGCTTAGATTAGCCAAATATGATGAATATACTCGTGCTGGCGGTGGGGCGTATAAAGGAAGGGTATTGGAGGGAGGCGCTGGCCGAATATGAAAAACGGCTGTCTTTGACGGCTAAAATGGAGATCGTTGAGGTTGCCGCGGAGCCTACCGGGGCCACCGTGACTGGTACGCAATCCATGACTGCCGAGGGGGCGCGGCTTCTTGCGAGGATCCCCGATGATGCATTTGTCATCGCGCTGGAGAGGACCGGGAAGGAGCTGTCATCGGTTGAGTTCGCAGGGCTGCTGCGAGATGAGGGCGAGCGGGGCACTCGCCTGGTGTTCATCATCGGTGGCGCAGAAGGGTTGGATGCGCCAGTATTGGCCCGGGCACAACGCAAGCTATCCATGTCAAAAATGACGTTTGTGCATGAGATGGCGCGGGTGATTTTGCTGGAGCAGATCTACAGGGCGGGGATGATTTTGGGTGGGCGGGCGTATCATCGGTGACGCGGTGCTGACCGTTATTCCCCTTTGATGATCTTGGTCGCCAGTTTCAGCGCCTGCGGGCATTGCTTGCCCACGAAGTGCCCGCCTTTTGCCGTCACGGTGAGCGATGCCTGAAGCGATTCCGCATATCGGAAGGCATGGTCATATGGGACCAACGCATCATCCTTCGCATGAAGCAGTTCGATGTGCTTGACGGAGTCACGAACGCGATTCCAATCCAACGGCCGGGCAAAGAACTTGACGTATTTGGCTATGTTGAGGGTAGAACCATAGGACGAGCTCACAAGGACCAGTCCGCCGATCCCCTGCTTCGCCATGCCCTGTGACAACATCCGGATGGCAAAAGCGCCGCCAATACTGTGCGCAATGACAAGGGTTTGCCGGTTCCAACGTGCCGCAATTGGCGCGGCGACCTTCATCCAGGCCTTCTCGTCAGGCTGAAGAGGATTCGGGAAGGCAGGCACCGTCACGGCCAATCCCCTCTTCTCCATTTCCTCGTGCATCCAGGGGAACCACATCTTCTGCGGCGTGACGCCAAAACCGTGGAAGATGGTGACATTCGTGATGAGCGGTTGCGACATAAGATTGATTGCTATATTACTGTATAGTGCCACTAACGCGGATATGGCGAAATGGCAGACGCGCCGGCCTTAGAAGCCGGTGGGAGCAATCCCGTAGAGGTTCGAGTCCTCTTATCCGCACCACACTCTCGGGCATGACTGCATTTTTGCCCTTAGCGCCGAAAAACGGACATCCCCCGCTTACATTGCTATGTAGGCGGGGGATGTTTTGCGTTACAGGTTGGACGGCGCGCCCAAGTCAGTAGGTGGCGCTGCAGGCGCGGGAGCCAGCGGAGCGTCAGTCGGTGCCGGGGCTGATACGTTGGTCGTATCCGCGCTCACCGGCGAAACGGCTGCCGGAGTTCCCGCGTCGGGTAGCGCAGGAGCCACCGTGTCCGTCACCGGCGGTGCGACGCCAGTTGGCATCGGCGACGTACGCTTGTCATCCACGTGCACCACGAGGTATTCGAACGGCAGTTCCGCAGGCGCCACGTTCTGCATGGAGACGGTGAACGCGCCATCGGTGCGGCTCGAGATCCACCACGCTCCCTCGGTGTTGCCGTAGAAGGTGATGAAGATGCGATCGTTCGCGCGGATGGACGGGTTGGTGATGGTGGCGCTGGAATTGCCCACCTCCATCTTGGATTCGCCGATGACCTGGGTCTGGTCGTCCGCGGTGATGGTGATTTCCTTGGTGGTGAGCATGTCCGTGGTGATTGCCTTGGCCATGAGTTTGCCGTCCTTGTCCACGTTCCAGTTGCCGCCGATACCCGAGATGGACTCGATGCCGTCGATGAACTTGAGGTTCATGATGCCGCGGGCATTGAAGTCCAGTGCGCTGCCGGTGAACGTGACGACGTCGTTCACGGTCAGCTGCGACGTGGACTGCGGCGCAAGGACGTTGCCGGTCTTACCGTCCCAGTAACCGACCTCCATGAAGATGCGGATCTTGCCGATGCCGTTCACCGCGCCGGTGCCGTCGTACGCATCGAGCGCGCGGCCGATGACCATGCCTGCGGCGGTGGCCTTGGTGGCGACGCCTGCCAATTCTGACGTCGTCAGGAAGTCGCCGGGAAGGATGGGGCCGTTGTCCAGGTCGACCTTCACGGGCACACGGCCCTTGAGGGCGACGGGCATGGAGTGCGTGGTGTCAGCGGCACCGGTGGCTTCATCGATGCCGGAAAGCATGATGCCAGGCGCGGAGGAAATGACGCCAAACGCGTTACCGGAACCCGTGGCGGCCTTCTTCACGAACAGATTCCCTGCGGGATCGAGTGCGACCACGTCGCCCGCCTCGAGGCCCTGTTCCGGACGCGTGGAGTAGTTTTCCGCGACGTCCGTGGACGTGGAGTTGAACTGGTTGGCGTAGAACTTGAGGAGCGGCGTGCCGGAGTCGATGCAGACGTGGCCGCGCTGGGTGCCGCCATTATCCTTTATGATCAAACCTTCCGCGGCAGCGGAGGAGCAGGTGCCGGATGCAAGGGTGGGGATCTTGAGGTTGAAGGTGTTGCCAGCGGTAGCGGCGGCGAGGTTGATCGTCGTCGTCGTGGTGTTGAAGGTCAGGTTGCCACTGCCATCCACCTGGAATTTGTCGCCGCTGCCGACGGTCAGCGCGGCAGCCGGCGTGTCGTCGCCGATGCCGACGTTACCGCTGAAGTAGGAATTGGCTCCTGTGGTATCGTAGAGCGCATAGTTGAGCGTGGCTCCAGACGCGCTATTGATGAAGACACCGTAGTTAATGTCCGCCGTACCGCTGGAGTCCACGAAGACGCCGGCGTGTTTCGTCGTGCCATTCGTCGAAAGATCGCCGATGGCAGCGGCAGCGATGCCGTATACCGATGCGGTAATCGCCGTGGAGCTGTTGGTCCCGCCGTACGAACTAATGAACGCGCCACCGTAGATCGATGCGTTTCCGGAAGACGCGGCGGCGATGTTGCCGGTGTAGTTCGCGAAGGTCGAGTACCCGGTCACCGTGATCGAACCGGTGCTGGAGAGATCGCCGGACGGTGAGACGGTGTTCTCGATGCCGGCTTTACTGATCGAGCCGGACGAAACCGTACCCGTATCGTTCAGGTTCAGTTGCATGTTGCTCGCGTTCGAATTCGTCGTGCTCGGCGCGAACGTCTGCGCTAACATGATGATCGACGACGGGGCACCTGCGCCCACGCTGACATGTCCAGTCGAATCCACTTGGAACAGGTCGCCGTTGCCCACGGTGAGGAGCGAGGCGGGAGACGAGTCGCCGATACCCACGTTGCCGCCCGTGGTGACAAGCGCGTAATTGGCAGTCGCACCGCTCGCCGCATTGAGGAGGAGAGCGACGTTCGTGCTGG
>JBEEJS010000139.1:0-4388 GCA_041169025.1 Candidatus Parcubacteria bacterium | reverse complement strand
GACGGTCTTCAAGCGCGGTGGCCAGGCCGAAGCAGACGAGCATCGCGACGAGATGCGCGGCGAGGCCGATGAACGCTTCCGCGGGCGTCGTTCGCGGCAGCGCGGCGGCGGCCGGGAGACCGCTGAACATGGCATCGCCGAATCGGACGGCCGTCAGCGCGGCCGAGCGCGTCACGACGGCGGCGGTGCCGAGTCCCAGCAGGCCGGGCCAGCCGTGATTGGTGAAGACGCGCGTGAAGAGAACGTAGGCCACGAAGGTTGCGGCCGCGTACCCGGCGATGTGCGCGCCCGGCGGCAGGGACGACAGCGCGTCGCGCGCAATGCCGGCGGCGAGGGCGGCCGCGAAGGCCTCGCCAGGACGAAGCGCCACCACGTACCACGCCGTCAGGATGAGCGCGGGTTCGATGAACGCCAAGGGTCCCGGCAGCGACGGCATGAGCGAGGCGCCGATGACGGCCGCGAAGATCCCGAGCAGGACGGGCAGGACGAAGCGCTTCATGGCGATGCGGGCGCACCGCCGTCCGGCACGCGCAGCACCTGCACGAACACCGGGAGCGACGCGCTCTTCATGGGGACGACGTTGGCGGTCTGGAACGGGTCCTGCGCGCCGCGAGCGACGGACTCCACCGTGCCCACCACCAAGCCGCGCTTGATGCCGGGCTCGAGTCCGGAGGTGATCGCGATCTGTCCGGGAGCGACCGCGTCGGCGAGCGGGATGAGCGAGATGGTCATGGCCAGCCCGCGGTCGCCTTCGAGGACGCCGACGGTGCCCGCGTCGTCCTGCAGCGCCACGGCCAGCCTGCTGCGCGAGTCGAGGAGCAGCATGACGCCGGCGGTGCGTGCGCGCACGCTCTCCACCTTGCCGATGATGATGCCGCTTCCCGTCACGACCGGCTGCCCGACCTTCACGCCGTCGTCCGCGCCGCGATCGATGAGCAGGCCGCGGAAGGTGTCGTCGTCGGTGCGGGACAGGACGCGCGCCAGGACCGCGTCATCCTTGGCGTTGGCGTCGCGGTACGCCAGCGCGTCCTTGAGCGCGGCGTTCTCCGCGGCGAGCGAGCGGAGATTGGCGACTTCGACGGTGAGTTTCTCCACCTGGCTCGCCTCTTGCTCGGCACCCGTCACCGCGCCGCGTGCGCGCTCAAAAGCAGCGCCGATGCGGTATGCCGGCGCTGCCAGTCCGCTCACCATGCCGGAGAGCGGTGCCGTCACCGCATGCAAGACGCCGGTGGCGCCGAGCACGAAGATCGCGCCGGCAAGCAGCGCGATGGTGACTCCGGTTTTGACGTGACGTGCAGCCATAGGTTCGGGCGCGGCCTGCTGTCGCGGGCGCGGTCATGCCGCCCGGCGTCCATTGCCGGGCCGGCCGGGAATCACGCGTACTGGCGCTCCGCCTGCATCCGCGACGACGGCAGCGCGATGGTCTTCAGGAGTTCCGGCTCGTCGAGAAGGATGCCGGTGCCGCGCACCACGCAGGTGAGCGGGTCGTCGGCAACGCGCACGGGGATCTCTGCGGCCTTGGAGATGACCTTGTCGAGGCCTTTGAGGAGCGCTCCCCCGCCGGTGAGGACGATGCCGCGCTCGTAGATGTCGGCGACCAGTTCCGGCGGCGTCATTTCCAGCGCGGTCTTCACGTTCTCCACGATGGTCTTCACGCTGCGGGCGATGGCATCGCGGATCTGCGCGTCGGTGACGGTGATCTCCTTGGGAAGACCGGTCATCATGTCGCGGCCGCGCATTTCCATGGTGAGCGGTTCGTCCAGCGTCTGCGCGCTGCCCACGCGCACCTTGATGTTCTCCGCCACGCGCTCTCCGAGCAGCAGGTTGAAGTGCTCGCGGGCGTAGTTGACGATGTTCTTGTTGAGTTCGTCGCCGGCGATGGTGATGGACTTCCAGGTGACGATGCCGCTCAGGGAAATGACCGCGATGCCGCAGGTGCCGCCGCCGATGTCGACCACCATGTTGCCGACCGGTTCCGTCACCGGCATGCGCGCGCCGATCGCGGCGGCCATGGGCTCCTCCACCAGGAATACCTCGCGCGCGCCGGCGTTCACCGCGGCGTCTTCCACGGCCTTGCGTTCCACCTCCGTGAGATCAAGCGGCACGCCGATGACCACGCGCGGGCGCGGCAGCATGGAGAAGCCGTCCTTGTGCGATTTGTCGATGAAGAACTTGAGCATCTTCTCCGTGACTTCGAAATCGGAAATGATGCCGCTCACGAGCGGCTTCACCGTTGCGATGTGCGGCGGCGTCTTGCCCACCATGTCCTTTGCGGCATGGCCCACCGCGACGATCTGCCCGGTGCGCAAATTCAGCGCCACCACCGAAGGTTCGTTGATGATGATCCCCTTGTCGCGACAATACACTAAGGTGTTAGCCGTACCAAGATCAATGCCGAGGTCGCGGGACAGTTTTCCGAGGAGTCCATTGAACATATTTATTGTTCAGTTCGCGGCGTTTCCGGCCCGTGTTTTCTTTTGGTAAACCGCTCGGCGTTTATGAGCGCGCCAGATATGGAGCCAGTATACCGTGCGGGGGTGAAGGCGCAAGGCGCGACGGGCTGGGGAAAAGTCCCATGCAAAGACCCATACCGGTCAGGTATGGGTCTCGCTCGTCTTCCTAAGCCATGCCGAACGTATGCCGCTCAACTTTGGTCAGCCTTTTCAGCAGGATCCCGTGGCCGTCCTCCGTTTTAGCGAGCCTGAGGTTCATCTTCTGGAACTCGGCGCGGGTAGCGAAGGTGTCGAGTTTGGCATCCATCCGGTCGAAGCGGCCATCCATCTTGTCCAGGCGCCCGTCGATGCCGTCGAACCTGCCGTCCATCTCAAGCAGCTTTTCCGTCATCTGCGTTTGCGAGGACTGGAGATCGGAGATGTCAGAACGGACATCCATGAAATTGGCGTTCACTTCACGACGAAAATCGCCGATGGTGGAATGCATCTCGGTGCGGAAATCCTCGACCTTCGCCGTCAGGCCGTTGACCTTCGCCGTCAGGCCGTTGACCGTCGTCGACAATCCCGTCACGGCGGTGACAAGCCCGGTTACGATCGTCTTGATTTCCTTGATCGCCTTGTCCTGCGGCATATGCGTGCATGATAGCGTACGTGGATTAGGGCCAGCAAGGTCTTACCTGAGAGGAGATAACGGCGTCAAGCGACCGCCAGGCAAAGCCGCGCCAAGCAAGGAAAAAGCCCGTATCAAGCGATACGGGCTTCAGTCTGTTCAGGTCTTTTTGCCGTCATTTCCGGCGTTTGGGCCCGGTCCGATGAACAACGACGCCACGACGCTCGCGATGGCGATGCCGAAGCACCAGGCGCCGAGGGTGAACGTCCGTTCACCTGCATGGGTCAGCCAGCCGGCAACGAGCGCGCCGAGGCCGAGCCCGCTGAAGATGAAACTGACGGATTCCGCGAGGCGGCGCACGCGTTTTCGGGGGGGGGGCGCGTCAGGGTGACGGTCGTTCATCGTCCACCTGCTTTCGGCACCGTCACCCAGATGACCGCGCCCTGCGGATGGTCATACGGGACTGGAGTCGCGAACGGTTTCCGGTCCTCGAGGACCCAGGCGTACAGCGTCTCGCCGTACGCTCGCAGCATCTCCATCGTGCAACGATGCTTGGTCATGTTCCTGGCCAGCAGCGCATGCGGTGCGGGAATGCAATCCACCAGGTTCGCGGTGCCGAGAATCAGCCCGCTCTTGCTCCTGATGAGTCCGATACGGCCGCGGATATTGGTCTTTCTGCGGCGGATCTCCCACGTCTTTTCTCCGGCCAGGATCTTGCCGATCCATGGCTCCTGGATGATGAGCGCCTTCATCGTTTCTTCGGGCATCTTGCGTCCTCCTGCGTTGTCGCTGCGATATGGTAACAGGGGCAAGGCAAATGGCAAGCCTCTCCCGTTCACTCCCTCGCTCGCCTCCCGGAAATGAAGAAGCTCTCCCCCAGCGTCACGATGATCACCATCAGCGTCCCCGTCCACCAGTTGAGCCGGTCATGGCTCTTCAGGAGCAGTCCGCCGACGACCATGGCGGCGATGAGCGTGGATTGCCGGAACGCCAACGCCACTTCCTGCGAGATGAAGGTGCGCCGGTTCAGGATGAACACGCGCGCGCTGAAGCCGAGGATGGAGAGCAGGCCGGAGACGGCCAGGAAGACGCAGGCGTAGAACACGGCGAATACCACCCCGGACGTGTTGCCGGGGTCGACGGCGTTGAGGATGAGGGCCAGCATGGCGATGGCGGCAGCTGTGGCGACGGCCATGGCGACGAGGTAGGAGCGGAGGGTCATGGGCTTCAAGGTAACGCGTGAAGTATAGCAGGCGCCGGACGTACGCGCCCGTACTCATGTCATCGGATACGTTGATTGTTTCCCGCCCCACACGTATCATCGC
>JBEEJS010000138.1:0-4053 GCA_041169025.1 Candidatus Parcubacteria bacterium | reverse complement strand
GGCTTCGTAACGCGAACCGACCTCGTACAGGACGAGGATGGTGGCGGCCTTGGTGTCGCGGGCCGGGACGAGGACGACGCGGGTGCCGTTCTTCAGGGCGGTCTTGATGAATTTCGACATGTTAGAAACCGAGTTTTTCCGCGAGGTATGATTCAAGTTCGGCGATCTTCACGCGGTCCTGGGTCATTGCGTCGCGGTCGCGGACGGTGACCATGTCGTCACCGGGCGTGCCATTCTCGCCGATGGTGGCGAAGTCGAGGGTGACGCAGTATGGCGTGCCGATTTCGTCTTGGCGGCGGTAGCGCTTGCCGATGGATTGCGTCTCGTCGTAGTCGCAGGCCCAGCGCTTGCGGAGCTTGGAGACCAATTCCTGCGCGGGTTTGGTGAGCTCTTCCTTCTTGGAGAGCGGAAGCACTGCCACCTTGAACGGGGCAAGAGCCTTGGGGAAGCGCATGACGATGCGCGCCTCGGTGTCCTTTTCTGCGGAACCATCAGCGGCCGTGGGCGCCTGCTCCTCATGATACGCCTCGAGCATGACGAGGAGCACCGTGCGATCGATGCCGAAGGTGGGCTCCACCACGTGCGGGAGGTACTTCTCGTTGGTGATGGGGTCCATGAAGGTGAGGTCCTGGCCGGACTTCTCCGCGTGCTTCTTGAGATCGTAATCGCCGCGGTAGGCGATGCCGTAGAGTTCTTTCAAACCGAACGGGTAGTAGTATTCGATATCCACGGTGCGGGCGCTGTAGTGCGCGCGCTCGCCGTCTTCGATCTCGTGGAAGTACAGATGCTCGCGCTTCACGCCGCAGAAGTCGAGCCAGCACTTCATTTCCTCCAGCCAGTACTCAAAGTGCTTCTGCCATTCCGACGGGTGCACGAAGTATTCGAACTCCATCAGGTTGAATTCGCGGGTCCTGAAAATGAAGTTGCCCGGCGTGATCTCGTTGCGGAAGCACTTGCCTTGCTGCGCGATGCCGAACGGCACGCGCTTGCGGGAAGCATCGGCAACCAGCTTGAAGTCCACGAACATTGCCTGCGCCAGCTCGCCGCGGAGGTACGCGATGGACGTGGCGTCTTCCGTGGAGCCGAGGAACGTCTTGAACATCAGGTTGAAGTTCTTCGGTTCGGTGAAGCCGTCCTTCTGGCCGCAGTGGCCGCAGGGCTTGGAAAGATCGATCTGGTCCGCGCGGAACCGCGTGTGGCACTTCTTGCACTCCACCAGCGGATCCGTGAACGCCTCAAGATGCCCGGACGCTTCCCAGACCTTGGGGTTCATGATGATGGCGGCGTCGATGCCCACCATGTCGCCGCGCTGCGTGACGAAACGCTTCCACCAGGCGTCCGTGACGTTGCGCTTCAGCTCCGTGCCGAGCGGACCGTAGTCCCAGGAATTGGCGAGGCCGCCGTAGATATCGGAGCCGGGGAAGACGAAGCCGCGGCGCTTGGAGAGGTTGACGATCTTCTCCATCAGCTTGGGGTCGATCGCCGGGGCGTTCTGCGGTGCGGACATAGGAGAATGGACGCGACTGGCTGCCGCGCCTGTTAAGGCCGTAATGGGGTCACGCTATCACAGGGGCCGTAAAAGAAAAACCCCGGCTCGCTTGAAGCGATCGGGGCAGAGGGCGGTGACTGCGCGGGGTAATCAATCCGCATCGATGTCGTAGTCCTTCGAGGTGATGCTGACGGTCTTGACGCCATCGATCTTCTCCGACTCGCAGTAGAAGCAGATGACCTGACTGACTTCCTCGTGGACGCTGTCATGCGTTTCCGCCGATTTCGCCATCCGCTTGGCGAGCAGGTACGACGCCGAGACCAGGAGCCTGCCGTTGATGCTTCCGGTGAAGCAGATCATCAGCTTCGTGCCGACTTCCTGGAAGTTCATCGATGCGACCTGATCACCGCCATCGAAGACGGCGATGCATTGCGTGTACTGCTGGTTCGTCTCGGCGTAGACCCGTGAGAAGGACATGTCGGGGTTCAGGCGATACTGTCCGCTCTTGCGTACGGGCGTCTGCTTGGCGACGATGCGCGCGCGCTTGATGCCCGCGAGCGTGCACTTGGTGAGCGCGAGCAGGAAGCGCTCGTAGCCGCGTTCGCGAGGCAGCCCTTGCAGGAACCGTGACTCGTTGTCGTATTCCAGAATGTGCGTGTGTTGTGCCACTGTCGTTGATCCTTTCGACCCGTAGGGAATTTCCCCGGGTGCGAGCTGGAGACGGTACCCGGAGTGACCTGCAAGCAGGCGTCCAGGCGTGGCGTTTCCGAGGGTGGCCGTCAGTCGAAACCGACCGCTACCGACTTCCGCGCCGCCCCGATCTTCGGCCGAAGCCGGTGACCGGGGGATCCATCTCCATTTCGTACCAGGCGAACCGGCTTTTCAGGGCCGGGCGGGTATGGCAAAGGCCCTCGTAAAGGGGGCCTGAGCCATTTGAAGGAACATCAGACTATAGCAGGTTTCTCCGATTTTGTCAAGAGTCTTTGACATAAGGCGGGGCGGGCTTAAAAGCCAAAAATTTGGCTAATGCACGATAAAACCACCCCATGAAGAGGTGGTTTTTGAGAGCATGTATCCGTTCAGCCTGCATACCCGGGTGGAAGCGATTCACGGATGTCGAGCGTCCCCTTTCGGAGCTTCGCGAGTTCCACCCGCCAGTCGCCGTTGTTGCCGCGCTCGTCCAGGCGTTCACCATAGACCCGTGGCGCGAGCAGGTCGCGTACGGGGCCGGTGATGCCGCTCTCATCGCGATACAGCACCTCCGCTCCCCCCGTCATGCCGGCTGCCGAGACGACGATGGTGTGATCGCGCTGCACCGCGTGATGCACGGGCGGCACCGCGCCGGAGTGGCTGTCGAGTCCGGGAATGAACAGCGACTGCGCGAACATCTTCACCGGCTCGTACCAACAGAGCACCGGCTTCGAGCGCGCGGCCTCGGCGTTGTTGAAGCAGAAGACGAGGATCGGCCAGCGCGGATACCATTCCGCGTAGGCGTTGAACACCTCGGCGTTCAACTGCGGACGTTTTTCCTCGGGCACCGAGGCGAGCGCCGCAGTGACGTCGCGAGCATCATCAGCGAGGACGACGGTATAGATGTCGTGCTCGAAGACGACGACCTTGGAGTGGTTGCTATACGAACCGATGAGCGGTCCGCCGAGCGTCGCCCGCGTGCGCGGCCTGATGGCCTCGGCCATGTCGTCCAGCACGTGACCGCAACGCTCCGTGGACACCAGGTTCTCCGGCGTCAGCGTGCCGGGAAGCGCCGGAATCGGCAGGATCATGGCGTTGCCGCGAGCGAACGGATCGAACCCGTCAGCGTCCTTTTGGGACCGCTTCCGCGCATCGTATCCGGTTTGCGACAGCACGCCGAGGAGTTCGTGGAGCGTACTCTCTGCCCGACTGGGCAGGTTCTGCGCGGTGTTCTGGTATCCCAGCACATGGACGCGTTTCCCCTGACGTTCGACTTCGGCGGCATAGACGATGGTACTGGAAAGGACTGCAGGCGCGAGCGTGCAACACATGAATGGCCTCCTTGGCTGTTGGAATGCGTGCCGGAAGAGGGTAGCAACCGGGGCGTTCCGCGTCAACGGGTGGGGCACGAAAACGACCCGCTCTCGCGGGCCGTCATCGTGGCGTCAAATGGTCATGATTTCCTTCTCCTTCTCCTCCACGATGCCCTTGATCTTCTCGTTCATGCCAGCGGCCGTCTTGTCGAGCTGCTCGAGCAAGCGGTACTTGGCGTCCTCGCTCATCTCGCCTTCCTTCTCGGATGCCTGGATTGCGACCTTCGCTTCGTCGCGCGTCTGGCGGATGCCCTTGCGCGCGTTCTCCGCCTTCTCGCCAAGGATCTTCACCAGTCCCTTGCGCGATTCCTCCGTCATGGCGGGAATCGTGATGCGCACCTGCGTGCCCTGGATGATGGGCATGATGTTCAGGTTGGCCTTGATGACGCCTTCTTCGATCGCCTTCAGGACGCTCTTGTCCCAGGGTTCGATGATGATGTTGCGCGCATCCGGCACGGAGACGGAAGCGACGGCGGACAGCGGCTGCAGCGCGTCGTATGC
>JBEEJS010000137.1:0-8909 GCA_041169025.1 Candidatus Parcubacteria bacterium | reverse complement strand
AGGAATTCACCGCGCCGACGGTGGTGGACAAGCGCGTGCTCGGCCGGCTACGCAAGTACTCCAAGCTCGCGCCGCTGCATAATCCGCCGAACATCGCGGGCATCGAATCGTGCATGGCACTGGCGCCGCGCGCTCGCAACGTCGCCGTCTTCGACACCGGCTTCTACCACGGTCTCCCGGAGCATGCGTACATGTACGCGCTTCCGTGGGAGATGTACGCCAAGCACCGCATCCGCAAATACGGTTTCCATGGCATCTCGCATGAGTACGTCACTCGCGAGGCGGCGCGTCAGCTGGGCAAGCCGTATGGAAAGGTGCGCTTGGTATCCTGCCATCTGGGCTCCGGTTCGTCCGTCACTGCGGTGAAGGACGGCAAGGCGTTCGATACCAGCATGGGCTTCACGCCGCTCGAGGGCCTCACCATGAGCACGCGCTGCGGCGACATCGACCCGGCCATTCCTCTCTATATGATCCGCGAACTCGGCATGACGGCCGGCGCCGTGGATGACATGCTCAACAAGAAATCCGGCCTGCTCGGCGTCTGCGGCTACAAGGACCTGCGTGACGCGCTCTGCGCCGCCGGATACAAGGTCCCCGGCTACAAGCTCGCGAGGCGGCCTGGTGCCGGCGTGGCACTGCGGGCACGCCTCGCCATCGACATGTTCTGCTACGACGTTGCTCGGTACATCGGCATGTACGTCTCGCTCCTTGGAGGCGTGGATGCGATCATCTTCACCGCCGGCGTAGGGGAGCGGAGCGATCTCATCAGGGACAAGATCATGGACCTGGTGACCATTCCGGGGGCGCATCGGACGATGGTGGTGGCGACGAACGAGGAGTTGATGATCGCGAAAGAGACCGGCAAGATGCTGTAGAATATCGCCACATGCTGAAACGCTTCCTCCGTTCCACCCATTCCTCCGTCACCTTCGCCGCGCTCCTGATCGGCATCGCGTCGCTGCTCTCCCGCTTGATGGGCGTCATCCGTGACCGCCTGCTTTCGGGCACCTTCGGCGCCAGCCGCGATCTCGACATCTACTACGCCGCCTTCCGCGTACCCGATCTGGTGTACAACCTCGTCGTCGGCGGCGTGATCACGGCGGCGTTCATCCCGGTGTTCACGCAGTACCTGGGGCGGCATGCGTCGCCTGACGATGGCGTGGGGGAGGAGGCATCAAAGCTCGCCGACGCGCTCATCAGCGCGCTCGGCCTTTTGCTCGTCGTCGGCGGATTGGCCGGCGTGCTGCTCGCGCCGTGGTTCGTGCCGAAGATCACGCCCGGCTTCAACGAGGCGGACGCGTACCGCGTGACGCAGTTGACGCGCCTCATGTTCCTGTCGCCGTTCTTCCTGGGGCTCTCCAACGTGTACGGCGGGATCCTCCAGACCAAGCGTCGGTTCGCGGTGTACGCGCTGGCACCCATCCTCTATAACGTGGGCATCATCGGCGGCACGCTGCTGCTGGCACCGCGATACGGCATCATGGGACCGACGGTCGGCGTCATCGCCGGATCGTTCCTGCACCTTTCCGTCCAGATGTACGCCGCCTGGCGCGCCGGATACCGTTGGTCGCTCTCGCGCGACATCGCGCATGCTGGCGTCCGCAAGATCGGCCGCCTCACGTTGCCGCGCCTCGTCTCGCTCGGTGCCGCGCAGGCGAACTTGCTCATCCTGACCAGCATCGCTTCCACGCTGGGCGCCGGCTCCATCTCCGTCTTCACGCTGGCTAATAACCTGCAATTGTTCCCGACGGGCATCATCGGCGTGTCGTTCGCGGTGGCGGCGTTCCCGGCCATCTCGGAACTCGCGGCGCAACATAAAAAGGAAGAGTTCGGCCTGGCGCTCGCGCGGACGGTGAAGAACATCCTCTTCCTCATCATCCCTGCCACGGTGGGCATCCTGCTGCTGCGCGCGCAGATCGTGCGCGTGGTCCTGGGGACCGGTCGCTTCGACTGGGGCGATACCATCGCCACGGCGGACGCGCTGGCGTTCTTCGGGGTCTCGCTGTTCGCGCAGGCGCTCTGGCCGCTCCTGGCGCGCGCCTGCTTCGCGCTCGGTGACGCCATGTCGCCGCTCTGGGCGGTCATCGCCGGCGTGGCCATCGAACGCCTCGCTGCCTGGCAGCTCGTGCAACACGGGTTCTCCACGCCGGGACTGGCGCTGGCCTTCTCCATCGGCAGTATCTTCACCACCGTCTGGGTGTGGTCGTCGCTTCGGCACGCCGTGGGGCGTTCCCTCGGCGAGGCCGGCATCATCAAGTCGGCGGCGCTCACCAGCGTCGCGGCGCTGTTCATGGCGGGCGCGATGCAGGGCGCGAAGATCGTCATCGCCGGCATGGTGGACATGCGGACAGGCGCGGGCATTTTCACGCAGGGCCTTGGCGCCGGCGTGATCGGCATCGCGGTATTCGCGTCCGCGGCGTTCATCATGGGGTCCGAGGAGGCGCGCAGCGTGGTGGCGATGTACTCGCGGCGATTCGCGCCGGCGCCGGTGCCGGAGGTGCACGTGGAGGATGGATCGATCGGGGCGTAGGCGACGAAGCGAAGGCCGCGCACTACAAAAAACGCCGCCCCGGAAAAGGGCGGCGTTCGCGATCATCACTGCGCGGGCATGCCATGGATCAGGAAGTGTTCCACGGTAAGCGGTTGCTGCAGGTCGTGCGTGCCGAACGAGAATTGCTCGATCGCCGTCTCCAGGCGACTGCGATCCACCGCGTCGTCGCAGCGTTCAAGGTGCGCGTGCGCCTCCGCGACGAACGCGACGGCGTGCGGCGATTTCTTGCTCTTCCACCCCTCTTCCGACGTCTGCGAAATGCGGGGTGAACGGATGCGTTTGGTTTCGGTGCGTTGCCGTTTCGTGCTCATGATGGACTCCCGTGTCACGACTGTTCGCGTCATACCACGGTGCGGCGCTTCCGTCAACGGGCGGGCGGCGTGGCGCCGGAAAAAGAAACGCGCCACCTTTTGAGGGGTGGCGCTCCAGGAGAAGATCAGCATTTCTTGGCGTTCTTGAACGATTCGTACGCCAGGATGCCGCTCAGGAACATGATCAGGGCGAACGTTTTCTTGCCGATCGCGAGTTCCGTCGCGATGGTCAGGAGGAAATACAGCGACGAGCCGTATCCGCACCAGGCCGTCACGGGGACGATCGCATTGACGTGCTGACGACCGGCCTCTAGGTACGGGCTTTTCGAGACGCGCGCCGCGGCCGCGTTGGCGTGTTGCGCGATCACGTAAGAGAGAACGATGAGGCCGGCGATGCGCAGGCCGCCGCCGTTCACCGCTTCGAGCAGCGAAATGAACGCTACCAGGGTCAAGGGAAGGGCCTTCGAAATCATCGGATACCTCGTGGTTGAGAATGTCGCATCACCTTGATGCTGGCCTCAATATAGCACAATTGAGGCAATTTGTCAAGTCTAACTGACATATTTTCGCCTTATTCCGCCCCATGACAAATAAGCGGGGGCGTGCTAACGTCCTCCCCATGGACCACATCCGCAATTTCTGCATCATCGCCCACATTGACCACGGCAAGTCGACCCTCGCGGATCGGCTTCTTGAGGTCACCGGCACGGTGCAGAAGCGCGACATGAAGGCGCAGCTCCTGGACCAGATGGACCTGGAGCGCGAACGCGGCATCACCATCAAGCTGCAGCCGGTGCGTATGGATTACGCCGCCAAGAGCGGTGAGCAGTTCGTGCTGAACCTGATCGATACCCCCGGGCACGTGGACTTCCAGTACGAAGTCTCTCGTTCGCTCGCCGCGGTCGAGGGCGCCATTTTGCTCGTCGATGCCACGCAGGGCGTGCAGGCGCAGACCATCGGCAACCTGTACCTGGCGATCGACCAGAACCTCGCCATCATCCCGGTGGTGAACAAGATCGACATGCCCGCGGCGCAGCCGGAAAAAGTGCGCGACGAGATCGTGCATCTTCTGGGTTGCGCGCCGGAAGACGTGCTCTTCGCGTCGGGCAAGACCGGCGAAGGCGTTCCGGAAATCCTGGAGGAAGTGGTGAAACGCGTGCCGCCGCCGAAGGGCGATGAGAACGGCCCTCTTCGCGCGCTCATCTTCGATTCCACCTACGACACGTACAAAGGCGTGGTGGCGTTCATCCGCGTGGTGGACGGCGTGGCGAAGGCCGGCAACAAGATCCGGTTCGCGGCGACGCTGACGAACGGCGAGACGCTCGATGTGGGATACTTCCGGCCGCGCTACGTCACCGCGGAAACGCTGAAGGCCGGCGAGATCGGCTACATCGTCACCGGCCTCAAGGAACTCGGCGCCTGCCGCGTGGGTGACACCATCACCGTGCAGAACATGTCCGAGCTCGGCGTGCAGCCGCTGCCCGGCTATAAGGAAGTGATGCCCATGGTGTACGCCGGCATCTTCCCCAAGGAAGGCGACATCTATGAGAAGCTGCGCGACGCGATGCTCAAGTTGAAACTGTCGGACTCTTCGCTGACCTTTGAACCGGAGCATTCCTCCGCGCTCGGCTTCGGTTTCCGCTGCGGCTTCCTGGGTCTGCTGCATTTGGAGATCGTGCAGGAGCGCCTGCGCCGCGAGTACAACATCGAACTCATCGTCACGCTGCCGAGCGTGATGTACAAGGTCTACACCAAACAGAAGACGGCCATCGTGGCGCGATCGCCTTTGGAATTCCCCGATCCGTCCAATATCGATCACATCGAAGAACCGTGGGTGAAGGCCGATATCGTTTCGCCGCGCGAATACCTTGGGAACATCATGGCGCTGGTGCAGGACAAGCGCGGCGTCTACATCAATACGGAATTCCTTGCTGCGGGCGACGGCTCCGGCAGCGGCCGCGTCATCCTGCATTACGACATGCCGCTGGCGTCCATCCTGGTGGATTTCTATGACCGTTTGAAGAGCGCCACTTCCGGCTACGCCTCCCTGAACTACGAACTCACCGACTACCGCCCTGCGGACGTGGTGCGTTTGGATATTTTGGTCGCCGAAGATCCCGCTGAAGCCCTCGCCAGCATCGTCTATGCCGATGCGGCGCAGCGCGAAGGACGCAAGATCGTGGAGAAGCTGAAGGACGCTATCCCGCGCGCCAACTTCGAGATTAAGATCCAGGCGGCAATCGGTTCCAACATCGTGGCTTCCGAGCGCATCAAGCCGTACCGCAAGGATGTGGCGGATTTGAGCGGTGGCGACTGGACGCGAAAGATGAAGCTGCTCGAGAAGCAGAAGAAGGGCAAGAAGCGAATGGAGGGGACGGGATCGGTGGAGATTCCGCCGGAAGCGTATTTGGCGGTGCTGCGGCGGGATTCGTGATATTGACCGCACTGCGGAATCAAGGCATGATGCGTCGCGTCCACGGCTGCCATTTGCGGCACGCCCGGTACGAGGTGACACATGCAACGCACCGTTCGAGCGATGTTCCTGCGGACCGTCCTCACGACCACAGACGTGAACCTGGTGAATTACGCCTTGCACGACGGCGTACCCGCAGCATGCGGGTTTGACCGCTGCGATGCCCGGTTTGCTGCCGGACTCCTGTCAGGCGGCATACCTGGCGAGATGCTTGATCTGGTGGTCGTTCATTCCGGAATCGATGTCCTGATACGGGAGCTGATCCGTTCTTGCTGGGAAGCCCGCGGCGGACTCGTTGTCGAGATCGGGCCGCCAGTATCGGGGTCTGATGGCCGGACGCAGTCGGGCGTCGACGAAACGCTTGAGGCGCTTCGCGTCGCCCTGATTGTGAAACGTGAAGAGCAGGCGCCGAAGGATGTCGCAATCAGCGTGGTGCCTCGGAAGGAGCGTGAACAAGCAGCCAAGGATGCGGCGATGGAAGCGGTCGTGCGGCTGATGCAGGAGGGCGAGCGGAAAGACGAAATGGCCGCAGCCACCACGTTCGTAGGTGCGCTGCTCAGCGGAATCTGCCTGCCCGCACCCTGGGATCTCATCGGATATGCCTTCGCCCTCATGGCGCTGGCGGCCTGGCTGCCGCGATGGCGGGGCAGACGCCAAAGGGAGCGCAAGGCGATCGGTACCGGCGCGTGAGACGTGATGGACGGCCTGTTGACCAGGCCGTTTTTTTGTGCCGGTGAAGCGTGTACCATGTCCAGGTATGAGAATCACCATCGGAAAGAAGACGTTCAAGACGCGCCATTTCAAGAAAGCGATCCTCGTGAGCATGTATGCCGTCGTCGTGCTCGTGACGGTGGTAGGCATGTCGAGCGGCGCCTTCACTGGCCGTTAATCGCCGAAACATGCAGACCCGCTGGCGCCTGGCCCCGGAAGCCCCGGAAGAGATGCGGCAGCGCTTCCCGGAGATCCATCCGGTGGCGCTCCGTTTGCTTGCCTCGCGCGGCATTACGTCCAAGGAAGAGGTGGAAGGGTTCATGAACCCCGATTTTTATCGGGACCTTCATGACCCTTTTCTGTTCCGCGACATGGAACGGGCGTGCGCACGGGTTTGGAACGCGCTTTCGAACGGTGAGAAGGTCGTGATCCATGGCGACTACGATGCCGACGGCATATCTGGCAGCGCGGTCCTCATGACCACGTTCCGCGAGGCGGCGCGCATCCTCGGTAAGGATCCGGGACTGCTGCGCTCGTACCTCCCGCACCGCGAGAAGGAAGGCTACGGCATCCGCGTCGCTACCGTGGAGAAGCTGGCGCAAGAAGGTGCCACGCTCATGATCACCGTGGACTGCGGCATCTCCTGCCGTCCGGAAATCGCGCGCGCCACGGAACTCGGCATGGAGACCATCGTGGTGGACCATCACCAGATTCCCGAGCAGATCCCGGAGTGCATCATCCTGCATCCGCTGGTGGAGGGGGAGACGTACCCGTTCAAGAAACTCGCCGCAGTGGGCGTGGCGTTCAAGTTCGCCTGCGGGTTCGTGCAATACGCGGCGCGGCAAGGGAAGCCGTTCGAGAAGGGCTATGAGAAATGGCTGATGGATCTGGTGTCCATCGCGACGGTGACGGATTTCATGCCGCTGGTGGGTGAGAATCGCACCCTGGAGAAGTTCGGACTCATGGTGTTGAACAAGACCAAACGCATCGGCCTGCGCGCGCTTTGCGTGGAAGCGGGACTGGAATTCGGGGGCATGGACACCACGTCGGTGGGATTTTCCATCGGCCCGCGTATCAACGCGGCATCGCGCATGGAGCACGCGGAGATCGCGTTCAACTGCCTGATGGCGGAGACTCCAGAGGAGGCCAAGGAATTGGCTGCGCGTCTGAACCAAGTGAATCGCGACCGGCAGGCATACACGGAGGAAGTCATGCTGGAGGCGCGAAAGATCATGAAGGAACAGGGCGACGTGCGCGTGCACTGCATCCGCGGCGACGGATGGATGGCAGGCATCGTGGGACTTGTGGCCGGGAAGATCGCCAATGAACGCGGCCGCCCCGTGTTCGTATTCGGCAATGAGAACGGGCGCATGGTGGGTTCCGGCCGGAGCATCCCGGAGTTCAACGTGGTGACGGCAATGGAACGCGCGGCAAAACACATCGCGCGGTTCGGCGGGCATCCGCAGGCATGCGGGCTTACCATCGAGGGCGATGAGAACTACGAGGCGTTCGTGGCGAGCGTGACGGCGTATGCGGATGAACTCCTGGCGGAAGCGGACTTGCGTCCCGTGCTGGAGATCGATGCAGAACTCCGGGCATCCCAGCTCACCTGGGAACTGGTGGCCGCGCTGGAATCACTGGAGCCGTACGGCGAGGGCAACCCGCGCCCCAAGTTCCTGCTGCGTGGGCTCGCGCTCGGTGCGGTGGACGTCATCGGCAAGAACAAGAACACCGTGCGCATGACCGCGCGCGGGGACATGCCGCGGGAGATGAAACTCATCGGGTTCAACTTCGTGACGCGCGCCGAAGGATTCGGGCCGGGTTCCGTCATCGATGCCGTGGTTGAAGTGGGCGTGAACGAGTGGAACGGGCGGAAGGAGATCCAGCTCAAGCTGGTGGATATCGCGCAAGCGGGGACGGTGGCACTCGAGTCGCGCGAGTCCGCGAAGATGACGGTGGCGGCGCATTGAACGTGAGAAAATCGCTTGACGGGTTTTTGCGGCCATGGTTGGTTAGCGCCCGTAAATCGGGTATCCTCATTTCATATGGCCGCCAAGAAGACGCTGCGACAACTTGTTGAGACGCTTGTGGATAAGGTCGACGGGTTGGACGGCCGGATGGACTCCCTGGACGGCCGCATGGACTCCCTGGACGGCCGGATAGATGGCATGGATGGCCGCCTTGACTTGCTGTACCACGATGTCCAAGACATCAAGGAACGCATGGCGACCAAGGAAGAGCTGCATGCGGTAAAACAGGAACTCATCACGCACATCGACGGCCTCTACAAGAAGATCGACGTTCATGACGGGGAATTCGCCGCGCATCGCTCGCGCTTCGAGCGGGTCGAGGGACGGGTGGATGTCGTGGAACGGACACTCGGTGTTGCATAGACGTCACCACCAAGCGCAGGCAGGCATCTGGACACGACGAAAGAACCCGCAGGCCCTTGAAATCCTGCGGGTTTCGTGTTAGCGTTTCGTTTCGTCCTTTTCACGCCGCTTGGCGCAACGGGAAACGAGGTGCGACATGCGAAAGCCGAAGAAGATCACCGCCGGTCTCCTCATCGCGACCACGTATTTCATGGTCTCGGGAGGTCCGTACGGGTTGGAAGAGCTGGTGAAAAGCGCGGGCTATGCCGGCGCGATCATCGCGCTCACCGTGACACCGGTCATCTGGTGCCTGCCCACGGCGTTCATGGTCAGCGAACTCGGGGCGGCGCTTCCGCTCGAAGGCGGCTACTACGAATGGGTGAAGCGCGCGCTCGGTCCGTTCTGGGGATTCCAGGAAGCCTGGCTCTCCATGTCCGCGAGCGTGTTCGAGATGGCGGCGTATCCGACCATCTTCGTCATGTACCTGGGCA
>JBEEJS010000136.1:0-7940 GCA_041169025.1 Candidatus Parcubacteria bacterium | reverse complement strand
GTATTCTGCCTATTCGGCGCTTTCGTTTTGTTCGTCGATAAACGGAATGGGCAAGGTCTTCGTCTGAAGACTTTTGAAAAACTCTTCTGGTTTGCCGTCATGGCTTTCGTCGTCAACGTACCATTCCTCATCATGATCACGTTGGCCGTCGATCAAAATCAGTGGGCGGCACCTGTCTTCATGAGTTCCGTCTTCCTCTTTCCAGCCGTCGTCTTTCTGGTCTTGTTATAAAAGCAAAACGCCCCGCTGCTTGCGGGGCGTTTTTTGCTATGTGACATCCGTTACACCAGTGTCGATTTTCCCTGTACCGCTTTGGTTACGCCAGCGCCGGTTCCTTCTCCTCCTCTTCAACCTCCGCCACCGCAGGCGCGACGTCATCACTCGCGACCTTCTTCACGATGGTGGCGCGGATTTCCTTCATGAGCTTGGGGTTCTCACGCAGGAACTGCTTGGCGGTTTCGCGTCCCACGCCGAACTTGGTCTCGCCGAAGGCGTAGGAGTTGCCGCTCTTGGCGATGACGCCCTTCTCCACGCCCAGATCCAGCATGTCGCCGGAGATGGAGATGCCTTCGTTGTACATGATGTCGAACTGGCAGGTGCGGAACGGCGCCGCAACCTTGTTCTTGACCACCTTCACCTTCACTTGGTTGCCGATGACCTTCTCATCCTTCTTGAGCTGCGCGCTGCGGCGGACCTCAAGACGGACGGAGGAGTAGAACTTCAGCGCGTTGCCGCCGGTGGTGGTCTCCGGGTTGCCGAACACGATGCCGATCTTCATGCGGATCTGGTTGATGAAGATGACGGTGGTGTGCGTCTTGGAGACGATGCCGGTGAGCTTGCGGCAGGCCTGCGACATGAGGCGCGCTTGCGCACCCATCTGCTGGTCGCCCATTTCGCCGTCGATTTCCGACCTGGGAACGAGCGCGGCGACGGAATCAACCACGACCACATCCACTGCGCCGGAGCGGACGAGCGTCTCTGTGATCTCCAGCGCCTGTTCGCCGTTGTCAGGCTGGGAGATGAGGAGCTCGCCGGTCTTCACGCCGATCTTGGCGGCGTAGTCGGGGTCGAGCGCATGTTCCGCGTCCACGAATGCGGCGACGCCGCCGAGCTTCTGGATTTCCGCGATGGTGTGCAGCGCGAGCGTGGTCTTGCCGGACGCTTCCGGCCCGTAGATCTCCACGATGCGACCGCGCGGCATGCCGCCGACGCCGAGCGCGAGATCGAGCGAGAGGCAGCCGGTGGGGATGGCATCGATTTCCATCTTCTTGGCATCGCCGAGTTTCATGATGCTGCCGTCGCCGAATTTCTCCCGGATCTGGGCGATGGCGGAGACTACCGCCTTATTGCGATCGTCCGTCTTGGTGTCCGCCGCTTTCTTCGCGTCTTTGGTCGCTTCTTTCGTCGCCATAGTATGCGGTTACGTATTAACGCGCGCTACCCTAATGATACCTGGGGAAACGCGCAAGTGCATTGTTTTAAGCGGGGGAGAGTCGTTTTGGCAACCCGTCGGCTGCTCACCAAAGGAGTATAGCACAGGTGTTCGGTATTTGTTCGGGTATAAACTGTGGATAGTGTGGATAACTTTGGCCTAATGTCATAGAAACTTGACAAATAGGCTTAAATATGCTATAGTCAGACAGTAATCGGCCATTGGTGGTCGATACGCATAGCCAGAAATGGCACACCGGAAAACGGTCCCAGAAAAAGGGTAGGACGATGACGAACGAAGAGAAGCGTGCGCAGTACGAGCAGAACATCCGCGGCTCGCAGGCCATCAACCAGATGCGCGCAAACATCAAGATGACGCTCGGGATGATTGCGAGCGGTCTCACGACTGAGGATCGGATGGATCTTTGGAAGAAAAACTCCGTCCACGTCAGTGACGGGGTCTCTGATTGGATCATACAAGCCAAAGCGGCCGTGCCAAATACGCTCGAAGTATGGCTCGAGCTGAACGGCAGTGATGCGTTGATCTGCACGATTGAATTGTGCAATCTGAGCCGAAGGGTCGTTGCGAAGTACGGCCGTGAAATCGCTGGCCATAACGTCCAGTACGTGGATGCCGCCATGCCGACGCTCCTGGCGTACATGATGGAACGATTTCCGGGCGTCTGTCAGGATATCGCGACCAACGTCGATGCCGCGGCGTACGTCGGCACAAAGTAACCACCTCCTCTCGCCCGCGCACCTGTCCAGGATTGGACGGATGCGCGGGTTTTTCGTTTTCTCTAACCAGCCTTGCCCGTTCCCGCATACCCCTCTATACTGACCTTCCTCACTCACCTTTGCCCATCCATATGCCAAGGAGCAAGGTATCGCGCGGGATCGTCATCTGCGGAGCGCCCGGAAGCGGAAAGAGTACGTTTGCCGGAATGCTGGTGGAACGGTTTTCATCCTCGGAAACCATCGAGGCATCGAGTGCGGTCATCGGGCCGGCGCTCGCTTGGAAAGTGCTGCCACGGACGCGCGCGGCTTTCCTGCGGCGGATCACGCGGAATACACCGAAGAAACCGACAGTGTCGCGGGCCCGTGCTCGCGCGTTTTTTATTCTGCTGACCCGATCGTACGGGGAGGATATCATCGGGCGGGCGATCGATTCCGTCGTGCGTACGCGATGTAGCAGTCCCGTCATCGTTTCCGGAGTCCGTGGCGGGGAGAACGCGCGGTTTCTCGCCGCGCGGGGATTCATCGTGGCGTATCTGGACGTGCCTGCCACGCTTGCCGCCAAGAGGCTCGCGAAACGAGACGGCATCCCGGAGACGATGGCACGAAAGGAAATCGCGGACGAAGAGGATCTCTTCGGGACATCGGGCATAAAACGGTCTGCGCAGGTTCGGATAAAGCCGGGACGATCCGGCCATGTCCCGAGCATCATTTTAAAGACGCTTTCTCCGCGAGAATGCGCCCGCTGCGTCAATACCGTCGCCAACCCCAGCATTCGTCTTGATGCGCGCGGTCTTTGCCAGGTATGTGCCGGATACGCCTGTCACTTCAACGCGCGCAGCCTTGCGAAAGAACGTCGCGCTTTCCTGCGTCATAGAGGAAAGCGGGGGAGTGACGGCAGGTACGACGTGATGGTCGGAATATCCGGTGGCAAGGACAGCACGGCGACGCTCGCGGCGGTGAAGGCGCTGGGATTCACCCCGCTCGCATTCACACTCGACTCCGGGTATTACCCGATGCACATCTTCCCGCGCGCGAAGGCGGTGGCACGACGCCTCGGCATCGACCATGTCCGAATCGACATCCGCGGGTACGCGCGGCCAGTCGATCTCGCGAGCTTTGCGCTCACGGCACGGCTGTATGACGGTGCGGCGGACGGCACCCAAAGGGAAAGCGCGTCAAAGGCGTTTCGCGCGGCATATGCCGAAGGCCGCAAGCATTATTCCGCACGCTGCACCCACGCACTCCCGTTCGTCCGCAGTTGTCAGCTCTGCCGCCGCCTGGTCATCCGCGCATATCACGCGGAGGCGGCGAAGCGCGGCATCACGCTCGTCGTGCTTGGCATGAATGAGTGGGCGGGATTGGCGCATGGCAGGTATACCGGATTGCGCGTGCTGCAGCCGCGCCGAAACGGACCGGCAACGACCGTGGCGCATTTCCCGTTCCTGTTCCAACGGACGATCGCGGATACCAAGAAGACGTTGCGAAGCATCGGATGGCACGTCCCGCGCGGAGAGTCGTTCATCGAATCGAACGCCAACTCCTGTTTGTTCGCCCGCGCGGCTGAAACGACCGCCACGCGGCTTCTTGGCTTCCACCCTGACAGCACGCGCTTGGCCCGGGAGGTGACGGCGGGATTCATCACCAAGGCGCAGGCACGAGCGGCTCTCGGGAGGAGGCATGAGTCGAGAAAGACAGTGCGGGAAGTATTGGAGGGTGCCGGGATATTGCACGAAAAAAGGACCGTCTCACCGTGAGCGGTCCTTTTCTATTGCGCCGGGTTCGTTGCGGGTGAGCTCGGCGTGGGTTCGGTGGACGCTTGCGGCGCAGGCGTTACCGTCGTTCCTGCCGCCTGATACGCACCTTGCGCATCACTGGCTTTCTTCGCCTCCGCCGCGATTCGTGCGGCTTCCGCGGCAGCCGCGTCCGCCTTGGCCTGCTTGATTGCCGCCGCGCTGATGGGCATCATCTGCGCACCGGCGGTGGAATCCTGCGCCGCCACGTCCGCAGGAGCGGTGTCTGTCGCCGCCATGACCTTCGGCAGGACGATCACGCGCCGCTCAACGGTCATCGGCTTTGAATGCGTCTTGGTGCCAGTGACGGTGATGACGTTCACGCCTTCCTGCAGATTCAGCGAATCGCGGAACTTGCCGCTCTGGTCAGGACTGACGTCCTTGCCGTTGATCTGCAGCGAGACTTCGGAATCCGTAACGCCTTCCACCGCGATGGTGCGATCATAGGTGATGAAACCGTCACGTGGTGAAGACAGGGCGATGTCCGGGGGAGCGACGATCTTCTTGAGTTCGAATCCGAACCATCCAAGCAGTCCCGCCGCGACGAGAGCGAGCGCCGCGATCTGCATCACCTTGGGCGTCACCACCAGCGCCTTGGAATCCACCTCGCGCGTGGGATGCCTGTCCGCGCGTTCCGGCGCGCGCACGGGAATGCCGAGGCGCATGCGTTCCTTGTTGTAGTGATCCACCAGGTCCGCGCTCTCGAAGCCGAGGAACTTGCCGTATGCCTTGAGGTAGATCTTGGTGTAGACGTCGTCCACCATGACGTCATGATTGTCCGCCTCCACCAGGGCGAGGTACTTCTCCGGGATCTTCGTCTTGAGCGACACATCGCGCACCGAAAGACCGAGCTCCTCGCGCGCGCTGCGCAGAAGCGTCCCCACCGACTCAGCTAACAGGCTGGAAGTGGTTGCGGCCATAAGGTCTTCACGATATCCCGTCGAAGTCATCATCGCTGTAATGGTTTCCATCCGCGCCCCCCAATGGAGCAACGAGAATCTGCCGGGGCTTGGCCCCTTCTCCTGGCCCGATTATACCTCTTTCTTCCATCAGGTCCAAGAGCCGTGCGGCACGGGCATAGCCCACTTTGAGGCGGCGCTGGAGGAGTGATGCCGACGCCTTGCCGGCGCGGACCACGGTGTCGCGGGCCTCTTCCAGGAGCTCGTCATCGCCATCGGAATTGTAGCCAAAGTCGCCGCCAGCCGCGCCAGACTTGCCCTTTTCGGTGATGCCCTCCACGTATTCAACCGGCTCATCGAGCTGTCCGACGAGGTAATCCACGACGCTCCGGATCTCCTTGTCGCTCACGAAGCAGCCCTGGATGCGCTTGGGTGTGGATAAGTCGGAAGTGAGGAAGAGGGAGTCGCCGCGGCCGACGAGCTTCTCCGCGCCGAGCGAATCAAGGATGGTGCGGCTGTCGGTGCCGGACGCCACGGAGAACGCGATGCGCGCCGTGATGTTCGCTTTGATGAGGCCGGTGATGACATCCACGGAAGGTCGCTGCGTGGCGACCACCAAGTGGATGCCGACCGCGCGTGCGAGCTGTGCCAGGCGGATGATGACGGTCTCCACTTCCGCCGCGCTCGCCACCATGAGATCGGCGAGCTCGTCGATGATGATGACGATGTACGGCATCTTGTCGCTCGGCTTGCGCTCGTTGTACGACTTGATGTCGCGCACGCCCTCTTCCGCGAGTTTCTTGAAGCGCTGATCCATTTCGCCGAGCGCCCACTTGAGGCCGTTGATGATCTTGGGGATCTCGGTGATGGCGGGACACAGGAGGTGCGGGATGCCGTTGTAGACCGGCAACTCCACGCGCTTCGGATCGATGAGCATCAGTTTCAGATCATCCGGGCCGTTGGAAAAAAGAAGCGACAAGATGATGGTGTTGAGACAGACGGATTTTCCGGAGCCGGTCGCACCTGCCACCAGCATGTGCGGCATGCGGCCAAGATCGGCGATCCACGGTTTGCCGGCCACGTCCTTGCCGAGGCAGAACGTGAGCGACGACGTGCGCGATTTGAACTCCTTGGAGTCGATGACTTCCTTGAGACCCACCACCGCGACGGAATGGTTCGGGACTTCGATGCCGACGAGCGGCTGTCCAGGAATCGGCGCTTCGATGCGAATGGGGTGAGCGGCGAGGGAGAGCGCGAGATCCTGACTCAAGGACGTGATGCGCGACAGCTTGATACCGTCCGCCGGCTTGAGTGCGAACTGCGTCACCGTGGGGCCTACGGAGATGGCGCCCATTTCAACAGGAATACCGAAGTTTTCCAGCGTTTTCTTGATGACATGGGACTTTGCGGCGATGTCGCCGGCGTTCGGTTTGGAGGATTTGTCTTCGAGAAGAGAGAGGGGGATCTCGACTTTCTTGTAGTGCCGCTTGGGCGGTTCGGAAACGGCGAGCACCGGCGCTGCACCTGCGCTTTCCGATGCGGGCATGCCGGGGGAGAACGTGGGGCCATCATGCTTTTCCTCCGCCGGAATTTCTTCCGCTTCCAACGTCTTCTTGGAGAAGAACGGCAATTGTTCCGCGTGTTCCAGTTGCGCTTCCACCGGGCGCTCGCTCACGTCGCCATTGCGGTGCGCGAACGGCCACTTCACGAAAGTGAACAGGCCCACCACGTGACCTGCCGCGGTATTGATGGAGAAGTTGAAGGTGAGCGTGGCGGCGACGAGCACGAGCCCGGCAAGCACGGTGATGCTGGCCCAGAAGCCGAGCGTGGAGATGAGCGGATAGCCGAGCATCAGGCCGAAGTACCCTCCCGCCGCGCCGAGCGCGTCGATGAGGAGCATGCCTTGCGTGTTCTTGATGATGAGCACGTTCAGGAATCCGCCGAGGCTGGCGAAGAGCAGGAACGCGCCGAGCGCGACCGGTGCGCGTACCATCACCTTCTCCGGCCATGCGATCTTCGCGGCGAGCAGCGTGAGCACGGCAGGGAAGATCCACTTTGAGAGCCCGAAGATATCGGCAAGCGCTGCCGCGATGTACGAGCCGAACGGTCCGGCCGCGCCGCAGAGCGCGAGCAGGCTGACGACGGCAACGACGAACACGCCGATGGCGACGAGCTCGGCCTTCACCTTGGGATCGAGCATCGGCTCGTTATCATGCTCGCGTTCTTCGCGGCGCTGCTTGCGTGAGAGTTTCTTTTTGCGGGACATACTGGGACGGAGGGGGAAAGGTAAAAAGGGTGAAAGGTGGTGGAGTCGCGCGGGTGGCCTTGGTCGGCCAAAAATCGCACGTCCATGCGGGAATGCCCCACAAGCATACCATTTTCCGCCTATAAAAAAGCAGCGCACGTGCGCGGCTGATTCTGAGTATCGGTTACGGACAACCCGCTCCGGAAAGGCTGCAGCTCTGGAAAACGGCACGATTCAGTACGCGGGGAAAGATGAGGTGCCCTCAAGCGAGGGAATATCGGTCGCTCGCGGATAGTTGGCGTGAAGCCTTGCCAGCACGTTGCCGGCGCGCGAGCGGCCCGAGCGCCTCGGTCCGCGATCGATCGGTCGTTTCTGGAGCCGCAGCCGTGTCGGGGCGCGGTGCGTCGCGGGCGGGCGGGTTCGCGCTCTGGAAAGGAGACTGAACGGCGGTAAGCGTAGACCGCATGGGTGCACGGGGTCAATTTGGGGTCAAGGCGGGGGAGGGGATAAGCGCATCATAAAAGCCGCGCTGCGATTGCAGGCGGCTTTTAAAGTTGGTGCTCTTCCGAGCGTTTCATGATTTGCGTTGCGCTTGGCAACTGGCGGACTTCTTGGCCTGTTGATGACGAATCGCCTTGATGATCAGCCACGTACTGACGGGAATCACGCTGACCGTTGCGACCGAGATGCCGATGACTTGCTTGAGCGTTCGCTTCTCGAGGAATTGAATGCTATTCCAGAACCACGACTTCACTTTTGCTTTCACGCCTCTGCTCCGGGTGGGATTGCCGCGCAATCCACTGAACTTGAGGGTATCTTAGCATAAAATAATCATTT
>JBEEJS010000135.1:0-4330 GCA_041169025.1 Candidatus Parcubacteria bacterium | reverse complement strand
GTCCGACGGACAAGACCGGGAAGCGGTTCTGCATCAATTCAGCTTCCCTTGAGCTCAAGAAAACGGAAAAATAAGGCGACTTTGCGGGGCCGATTTATCCCCCGAAGAGCCTTTTCCGAGCGAGCGGGGAGGGGTATACTTCCTGCATATGCGCCGAATCACCGCTTCACTGCTCGGCTCCCTTTTTTTACTGCTCGCGCTTCCTGCCATGGCGCAGGTGACGACTGATACCGCCTCGGTACCAGCGCCTACCCCCACGGCAGACGCAACCGTACCGCCCGCCGCACCCCAGCCAGCGCAACAGATGACCATCCTGGACGCCGTCAGGCAGGGCCGCGCGCTGCTGAAAGCCGACCAGGCCTCCCGCGCACCCAAACTCGCCGCCGCCAAGCCCAGCAAGAGCGCCCCGAACCAGGCCGAGATCGCCCTGGCCGTTTGGGATAAGGATGCGAACGCGGTCAGCCTGGTCTACGCGGTGAAATCCGGTACGTCGCTAACGGTCACCACTCCCGGCAATTGGCCGATACGCGTGACTCGCGAGGCAAAGCAGTCTTCCACATATGGATTCACCGGCGGGCGCAACGCGCAGGTGGTTGGAGTCCGATATCCCGTGAGCATCAAGGGCGGCACCAAGAAGAAACCTTCGTATACCATGAAGGACACGGTGTACGTTCCCTCATCCGATCCGGCATTCTACAATCCCGCCGTCCTCTCTGCTGGCTCCGATTACCTTTCGTACCTCATCCAGGATGCGTTCGACGAACTCCGCGCCAAGGGCATTAAATCCCGCGCATATCCGGACAAGCTCGTCGCGGACGTCATCGATCCGTACCTGCTCAAATCCATCGTCGTCATCGAACATAGCGGCCACGTGACGCTGCTTGGCGATGACGAGCCGGAGTCGGTGCTGGGGCAGTTCCTGGTGAAACTCGCATTGAACGAGGGCGATGCGTTCGATAACTCCATCTCTTCCGCAGGTGCGTCCGGACTGGTGCAGTTCATCCCTTCCACGTACAAGTTGTACGTCACCAAACGCCCCGATCTCGGACTCATTCCCGATTTCCGGACCGGCATGGCGGACCACAAGAACGCGGTGAAGGCCGAGGTGGCACATCTGGATTCCAGCCTCGCGGGCATGCCGCAACCCATCCGCGACATCTACGCCAGCGATAAGACCAAGGCCGCCGAATTCCTGGCCGCGGCGTACAATGGCGGAGACGCGCGCGTACGCAAGGCGTTCGCGGCATACGGCGAATCATGGGCGGACAATCGCGCGGCGCGTCTGCCGGGCCTCAACGCGACTGCCGCGTCATTGAAATCGAAGATCAGCACCCTGAACAAGCGCATCAAAGCCGGCAAGGACGTGAAGGCGAACAAGGCCGCGCTAAGCAAGGCCACGACCGACCGCGCGAACGCCATCGCGCAGATCGCCGGCATCAAGAACAACGCGCTGCGGGGAGAAACCGCTATCTACGTCGCCAAACTGCGGAAGACGTACTCGCTGCTCTCCGCGGGGGCTTTCGCGACACCCGCCGCGCCGTCGGGAGGTCTTCCGGTGGGCGCGCAAACGGCCAGTGCGACCGTGCAGACCATCACCCCTGCCGATTCGGGAACGAACCCGGCATCAGCGCCAGCCGCACTTGGCACGAACACGCCTTGAGCCTCGTGACCGGCATCGCGACGCATGACGCCATACGCACGAGAAATGCAAAAGGCCCGCTTCCGAGGAAGACGGGCCTTTTACGTACCTATAGGGTCATCGATGCTGCGCATCTTGGTCTGCCGCCGGGGCGTCCGGCTGCGGGTTTGCGTCGGCGACTTAATATTCGGCCGGCGCGCGGAGCGTGATTGGCGTCGCCTTGCGGGTGCGGGAAACCTTGCGTGCCTTCATGAAACGGCGATACATCTTCCTCATGCCGAGCCGCACCGCCTTTGGGCCGGTACTGCCGAGCATGGAACCGATGGCGCATCCCGCCGCGTAGGGGAGGATGGCGACCCAACCGGCCTTGAGGTTGTCGATCACCTGGCCGAGCACGTAATACCAGACGAAGATGTTGGCATACGTGATGAGTCCGTTCACGTAGACGCTCGATTTCGCCACCGACCGCGTCCACGACGCGGCAATCGTCATCTCGATGACCCCCACGAAGAAGAGGATCATACGGGGTGCGGTTATTCGTGGCTTAACGTAGCGTTTTTCCGTGTGTCGTTCGACCTTTACGGCGGATGGTCCGCCTACTGGCGTTATAACAGAAAAACGGCCACCTGGGAAGGTGGCCGTTCCCGATTTGTCCGTTTCTCGTGACAGCCGCGCACTCACGCTACGGTCACGCCGAGCTCCTTGGAAAGCGTTTCCGCCTCCTCAAGCAGCGCTTCGATTCCCACGCGGATGCCGGCGCTCCAGAATTCGGCATGCGTCGGATCGAGTCCGAACGGCGCCGTCAGTTCCACCACGTCTTTGGTGTCACCAGCGCGAAGGAGATCCAAGTAGAGTGGCTCGAAGCGGTCACCGAGCTCGGCTTGCCTTGCGTAGAGCGACTGCGTGAGCAGCTCGCCGAAGGCGTAGGCGTAGACGTAGAACGGGCGATGGAAATGGGAGATGTACGTCCAGAGGTGCTCCACGTTCTCGTACGTAAAGACGTCGCCCTCCGCGCCGTAGAACTCGGCGGTCACCTGGAGCCAGAGCATGTCCAGCTCGTCGGCGCTGCGCTTGCGAGGCTGGGTCCAGGTCTTGGCCAGCGGGTCCCAACCATGCAGGCGGCGTTCGAATTCCGAGAACGATATCTGGCGCACCACGGTGTTCATGATATCGTCCAGCTTGCCCATGATGAGCGCGAGCTGGCTCTTGGCATCGCCGGTTTCCGCAACGCGCTTCTTGAGGTAGTTGAAGGTGGTCTTTTCGCCGAAGACGGAGGCCGTCTCGGCATACGCCATGGGCGCGTGTTGCATCAGCGCACCCTGCGATTCGCCCGCCAGAAGGCCGTGCACGCCATGACCCCACTCGTGTGCTACGGTCATGACATCGCGATTGGAGCCGAGGTAGTTGAGGAAGGTGACGGAAATCGGCTTTCCGCCCGGCATGGAGAACGAACAGTTGAACGCGCCGCCCTGCTTGGTCTTTGTGGCGGGTGCATCGGTGCGCTTGTCGGCGATCATGCTGGCGATGAGGTCGGCCATGGTCGGGCTGAAACTCCGGTAGGCGGCCGTCACCATTTCCACGGCCTTGTCCCACGGCACCACGCTGGTGTCCGCGAAAGGCATCGGTGCGTTGCGGTCGCTCCACTTGAGCTTCGTCAGGCCAAGATGGGCGGCTTTGAGCGCATAGAACCGGCGCGCGAGGGGAGCAGCCTTGCCGAGAACTGCGGCGTGGAGCGCGTCTACCACCGCATCAGGAATACGCGAAACTTTGTTGCGCGCTTCCATGGGGTGGGCGTACCCGCGTTCGCGGTCCTCGAGCGCTTTCTTTCCGGCAGTCTGCCAGAGCGTCGCCGCCGAGAACTTGGCGAAGTGTCCGCCGAGTCCGGCGTTGATGGCCTTCAGGATCTCCGCGCGCTTGCCGGCATCCTGCTCGTCGGTGAGGCGGTGATTGAGCTCGGTGAGTGACGCGGATTCTCCATCGAACGGAAAGCGCAGGTCGGATTCGAATTCGTCGAAGAACTCGCTCCAAGCGCCTGCTCCGAACGGGGATCGCTTCACGAGAGCGGCCTCAACCTCCTCGGAAAGCAGGTGCTTCCTGAAGACCCGGACCTGCTCCACGAGCGTACGGTGCTTGCGAACGGTCTCATCGGCCGCGATCTGCGCGGCGATGTTTTCATCGGACAATGCGACCAGTTCGTGATCGAAGAAGTTCAGCTTGTTACCGCTGAATTCCGCCATCTTCTGCATCATCTCGGCCATTTTGGCCTTGACTGCGGCGTCGCCGGTGTCCGTAGCCGCCCGAAGGCCCAGGAACACGCCAATCTTGTCCTCCAGCTGCTTCATGACCACGAGGTCGCGGATGGCCTGCCCCAGCGTCTCGGACAGTTTCCCTTTGTGTGCCGCGTGGAACGAAGTAGCGAGGCGGCACCATTCGGAAAGGTCCGTATCCAAACGCGGGTCATCCACGCCGGAATAGAGAAAGGAGAGGTCCCAGCGGACGGATTCGGCGCCGGTGACTGGTTTCTGGTCGGTCATATCGATACTCCGATGTAAAAGGACACGCGGTCATGTTAAAGGTGGGCTCGTGTCCGGTCAAACGTGATACTATCAGGTACGCAACGAATATGCAGCCGGAAACGGTCGACGAAAAACCCATCCGCCTCATCCGCAAGACCGCCCGCGGCCGCCGCAT
>JBEEJS010000134.1:0-4737 GCA_041169025.1 Candidatus Parcubacteria bacterium | reverse complement strand
GCTTGGAATACTTCACCGCGTTGCCGATGAGGTTCATGAACACCTCATGCATCTTGTCGGCATCGGCGTCGCGCATGAGTACCGGCGTCAGGGACGCATCGGAAACGGTCACGCCGCGCTTGGTTGCCGCGCTCGCGAGGTCGGTGATGACCTTGTCGATGATCGGGCGCAGGTCGACTGGTGCCAGCGTGACGGCGAAGTTCCGGCCTGTCTCGATGCGAGACACGTTCAGGAGATCGGTCACCAGGCGGGCCAGTCCGTTCGTGACGCCGACGATCTCATCGGTGATCTCTTTTTGCTGCGGGGTGAGCGTGCCGGCATCGCCGTTCGTCAGCGATTCCACGGACCACTTGATGCTGGTGAGCGGGGTCTTGAGCTGGTGCGACGCGAACGATACGAACTCCGATTTCATGCGGTCCACTTCATGTTCCTTGGTGGCATCTTCGAAGACTGCGACGGCGCCGCGCAGCCTCCCCGAGGGATCCTTCACGGGCGATGCCGCCATGCGTAGCACGGTCTCGCCGCCGTCGGGGCGGGGGACGATGACGTCATTGACCATGGAACCCTCGCTTCCGGTAAGCGCCAACACCAGCGGAAGGGCTTTGGAAGGATAGGGCGTGCCGTTTTCCCTGCGCAATTCGAACGCCTCCGAGAAACGATCGGCGCGCACGCTTGTCGTGACTGGCTTTCCGAGAAGTACGCCCGCGCTGTCGTTCCAGGAGAGCGGCTTACCGTCCTTGTCCACCATGATGACGCCCGCGGGAAGGCTGCTCAACAGCACGCGCAACCGTTCGCGCTGATCGACGATGGTGTCGCGGAACCGCCGCTGCGCCCGTTCCACGGTCAGGCCGAGGAAGTTGGACGCGGCCATGACGACCCAGAGTTGCTGATACCATCCAATCGTATAGTGCGTCTGGAACCACCCCTGCAGCTGACCGAAGGCGAGATACAGGGTGAACAGGAAGACGGCCACGCTGAACACGAGACCGAGACCTGCTCCCATATAGATGATGATGGCGATGGGGAACAGGACGGTCCAGTTCGATGATGCGCCGTCCGTGCCACCTCCCGGAACGATGACGTACAGGATGACCACGAGCAGCGTGGATAAGATCGATTTCGCCACCTGGAGGTGCTTGTGCCAGCGGAGCAGGAGGGCGTTCGTGGCCAGGGCCGTGCCGATGACGACTTCCGTCCAGGCGATGGGCGGGTCATATGATGTCGCCACGTCGGCGATGCCGTAGGCAAGGATGATGATGGAGAGCGCGAATGTGTACCAGAAGAAGACCTGCAAGCTTCTGCTGCGTTCCTCGGGGCTTAACAGGTCATCATTATTACGGAACGAAGACGTCATGGTTTGGGTGCATGAGAATCGTGGAAAGTATAGCATAGGGCCCTTGCGGCCGCTTGCCGTCATGCGCTGTTGCGCCCATCCCCGCCATTTGCGACAATAGGCGAGGAAATCACCGGCCCGGCACCCTTGCGCCTGAAACCGCAGAACCGGCCACGAACCCCCGCATATGTACGATATCCTCATGCTCGGCTCCCAAGGTTCCGGCAAAGGCACCCAGTCCGAGCGCATGGCCGTGAAGCTCGGCATTCCCACCGTGTCCGTCGGGAAGCTGTTCCGCGCGGAGATCGACCGCGCCACCGGGCTCGGCACCGAGATCACCAGCTACATCCAGAAAGGGGACCGCGTTCCTCCGGAGATCGTCGACCAGCTCGTTCGCGGCCGCCTGGGCGAGGACGACTGCGCCGGCGGCGTCATCCTGGACGGCTACCCGCGCACCTTCGGACAGAAGGACGTGCTCGACGCCATCTTCGCCGAGCATGGCCGCGCCCTCACGCATGTCATATACCTCCGCATCTCCGACGAAGAAGCGCTGAAGCGCCTCTCCGGCCGCATGGTCTGCTCCAACACCAAGTGCGAAGCGAACTACCATGTCACTTTCAACCCGCCGAAACAGGAAGGCGTGTGCGACCGCTGCGGCAGCGCGCTCATCCAGCGCGAGGATGACAAGCCGGACGCCATCCGCCACCGCCTGGAGCTCTACCACGCGGACACCCAGCCGCTCATCAACCACTACCGCGAGCGCGGCATCCTCAAGGAGATCGACGGGGAGCGCACCATCCCGGAAGTGGAAGCCGCCATCGACGGCGCGCTCGGCCTGGCCTAGGACCGCGCGGCCGACCGGAGACATCGGCATCCCGCGCGCCTAAGCGCGGCCTCACCGACACGCAGATGCGAAACGTCATCCTCATCGGCCCGCAAGGTTCCGGCAAAGGCACGCAGTCTGATCTGCTTTCTTTGAAGCTCCATGTGCCGCACGTGGCGCTCGGTTCGCAGCTCCGCGCGGAGGTGGCCAAGAAGAGCGCGCTCGGTCAGCAGGTGGCATCCGTCATGGCAAGCGGCGGCATCGTGCCGGACGAGATCGTGAACCGCATCATCGCCGAACGCCTGGCGCATCTCGACGCCGCGAACGGCGCCATCCTGGACGGCTTCCCGCGCACGCTCGGCCAGGCCGACGAACTGGAGAACATCTACCGTGGACTGAACCGCGAACTCACCGACGTGGTGTACCTGCGCGTGTCTGACGAAGAGGCCATCCGCCGTCTTTCCGGCCGCCGCGTCTGCACCGATGCCTCTTGCGACACCAACTATCACCTGCAATTCCAACCGCCGCGCGTCGCCGACGTCTGCGACAAATGCGGCAGTCCGCTGAAACAGCGCGAGGACGACGTGCCGGAAGCCATCATGCGCCGCTTGGCCATCTATCACGATGACACCACGCCGCTCATCGAACTCTACCGCGGGCAGGGATTGCTGCGCGAGGTGGATGGGGAGAAGCCGATCGGGGAGGTGGCGACGCAGATCCTGGCAGCGATGAAGGTGCAGTGACGCCGTCCCATTGCCTCGCCGACAGTGCCGCGCCGCGGTGCATAACTCGTTTTGACCAAAGCGAAAAGAACCCCTATGGTCATGGGGGTTCTTTTCGCGTTTGCATCCGAGAGGATGCGCGCTGACACGGAGGAGGATATATGACGGACGCCAATCACGGCACTTCCAGCTTGGAAATCGTCTATGCCGTGGCCGGTCTCAAGGCTGCTGGCAAGGGCGAATTCGGTAAACGCCTCGCCGAGAGGTTCGGGTTCACCGTCCTCACGTACTCCACGCCCATCAGGGCCGTGGCGGAACGGGAGCTGGGTTTCGAGGCTGACGGCAAGACGCCCAAGTACAAGGTGGCCGATCTCGTGCGCATCGCGGACCGCGAACGCGCCGTGAATGGACCGGGCTACTGGTCCACGCCGCTCCTTGAGATCGCCAACGCACGGGGCATCCAACGCCTGGTGGTGGACGGGTTCCGCAATCCGGGCGAGATCGTCACGTTGCAGCGGTCTGTCGGGCCGGAAACCAAGCTCGTCTTGGTCGGCATCATCGCGCCGTTCGACATCCGCTGCGCTCGAGCCCAGAAGCGCCTGCAGTCCGGCGATCCGCTCACCGTGGACGGCTTCCGTCACATGGACGAGGTGGACCGGGGCATCGGGCAGCCGGAGCACGGACAGCAGGTGGACAAGTGCCTGGCCATGGTCGCGCCGGAGAACCTCTATGATAACGCCGGTACGCTCGATGCGTATCACGGGTGGATAGACGGCCGCGCCATGCGGGATTTGGAGGGCAACGCGCCCACAGCTCGCCAATCCTGACGGATGCCGCGAGAAACGTCACAAGCCATACGGAGGCCGCCTTAAATGGCGGCCTCCCTTTTCAACTCACGGGATTTCCGCTATACTCGGCCAATATGATTACCCTGTACTCACCGGAACAAATCGACGCCATCCGCGAGGGCGGGGCGATTTTGTCGCGTATCCTTGAAGAGCTGGTGGACATGGTGAAGCCGGGCGTGAACACGGCCGACCTGGAAGCGCACTCCACGCGGCGCATGCACGAGGCCGGTGGCGAGCCCAGCTTCAAAGGGTACCGCTCCGACCCCTCGCAGACGCCGTACAACAGCTCTGTCTGCACCTCCATCAATGACGAGGTGGTGCACGCGCCGGCGATCCCGGGCCGCGTCGTCAAGGAAGGCGACATCCTGAAACTGGACATCGGGCTCCGGTATAAGACGTTCTGCACGGACATGGCGGTCACCGTTCCCGTCGGCAAAGCGGACAAGGAACTGCTCAATCTCATCGCCGTCACCAAGGATTCGATGCTCATCGGCATCTCCAAGATCCGCGCCGGCGGCTGGATTTCCGACATCGGCAAGGCGGTGGACAAGCGCGCCCGCCGCGCGGGATACGCCACGGTGAAGGACCTCACCGGTCACGGCGTGGGCAACAAGGTGCATGAGGAGCCCTGCATCCCGAACTACTTCGATGACGGCATGGAACCCGTGCGCATGAAGGAGGGCATGGTGCTCGCCGTCGAACCGATGCTGAACATCGGCGAGGAAGACGTGGTGGGACACAGGGACGGATGGACCATCTCCACGGAGGACAAGACCTATTCCGCGCATTTCGAGGTGACGGTGGCGATCACGGACAAGGGGATGGAGATCATGACTCCGGTACCCAAGAACGTATGATGCTCCTTGGCGTGGATTTTGGATCCAAGCGGATCGGCCTCGCGACCGGGGATACCGGCGTGAACATGTCCTTCCCTTTGCGCACCTTCGAGAACGTCGGCGATGAAGCTGCGGCACGGACCGTGGCGAGCGCGGCGCGCGCGGAAGGCGTGGA
>JBEEJS010000133.1:0-6532 GCA_041169025.1 Candidatus Parcubacteria bacterium | reverse complement strand
GCGGCGGAGCGCGTACGTGTACAAGGACATCTGCGAGGCGAACGGCATCCCGCATGTGCTGCTGCGGTTCGTGGGGCATGGGGTGCGGTGGTAAAGGGAGGTGCATTGACCGGCCGGGGCTGGCATGCTAGCGTCACCGCGCACTCGAACGAGGGAGAACGGCATGGATACAGGCAGTCAGGGTGTTTCGGAAAAACCCGGTGGAATCGGCGACGCGATCGCGCGTTTCTCAATCATATTGGTGTGGTCGCTGATGGCGGTCCTCGGGTTCATCCCGTTCGTCGTCATGTTCGTGTTCGGTTGGTTTGCGTACGTTTGGCAGCCTTGGGAGATCGCGACGGTATCGGTCACCATGTATGGCGGTCCGAGCTACGGGAGCAACACCAAGCGATTCGGTCCTGCCATCGTCGAGATCCCGCGACATCCCTGGCGCTTGGGCGTGCGGGTCGGTGGACGACCTTGCGAGGTGCCCGTCACGGAAGACGTGTTCTCCGAATGCATGGACGAGTACAAGGCGGGCCGCATCGCCAACGTCCGCGTGGCGTATCGTCTTAGCCGGTGGGGCATGAAGATCCAAGTCGCGGGTATCGTGCTCGAAGGGTAAACATTCTTGAAACGGCCGTCCCTCTGTGGCGGCCTTTTCTGATGGCGCGGGGGGATTGACTTTGCCTGTCCGGCATGTATCCTGACCCCCGGGTACGAACCAAGGAGTTCCCATGTCCGCCAAGATCGCCACGTTCCTTTGCCTGTGCGTCATGACCGTCGGCTGCGCTACGTTGTCGGAGGACGAGAAAGTCGTCGCCGTCCACCGGTACGCCACCGCGGATCTGAACACCTGCGGCAAGACCATGCTCGATGCGCTCGTTGACACGCCGTACTGCTTCAAGATGTGCAAGAACCTGCAGCATCTTCCGAACGTGCAGATCAAAGAGATCGTGGCGTGCCCGTGAGCGCCAGTGCGTCCCGCAAGGTCGCGGCAGGCGCGCTCACCGTCACGTTCCTGTTCGTTTTCGCCGTCGTGACATCGTTCCTGTTGCAGGCGTGCAAAGAACGGGATGCAAAGGCCACGCAGATGCCCGCCCATGCCGCACATTGGGATGCATGGGTGGATGGCCACATCACGTACGGCTACGATGCCCGCGCGCATGTCTGTATCATGCGGTATCATGAGTACGATTTTGCGCTCGATGCCGCTTCGGCCATGGGTTCGGCATCCCCGGTCGAATGCACACCGTACGTCATGCGACATCTGGTGAACCCGCCACAGTGATTCTCTGCCGGCCGCTCATGATGAGCGGCCGGTTTTTGTTTCCGCGCGGCAGCCGCGCACGAAAAAAGGATGGCGAACGGCGTTTCGTGTTCGACCTCCGGCTCTTTGCCGGCATTGACAACGGCGGCCGTTCCCGTACGGTGGGTGCGGGTACGAACCAAGGAGTCCCCATGCTTGCCAAGATCATCGCCATCCTTTTCCTCGCCCCCGGCCTCACGGCCTGCGCGACCACCGTCGCCGAACGCCAGAAAGCGTTCCATGACACGGTCACCAAGATGGAGGCCTGTACCGTCTTCCGCGATCACTTGGCTGAACCGAAAAAGAAACAGCCGCCGTGTTGGGCGCGCTGCGACATCAGCGACAAGCGCATGCATGTCTACGTCCCCGTGGATTGCGATGACTTCGAGAACGCAGTGAACGAACCATGAGCGATACCCGATGATTAAAAGAAGCCTTCCATGATGGAAGGCTTCGCGGATCAGAGCACCTTGAGCGGTTTCTTCGGGACGCGCGCCGCTTGGGAGGCACCGTCATCGGATTCGTCCTGACACGGATCCCATGATGCGGAGAAGTGCGCCACCGCCTCGCAGGCATGCAGGTAATCGATACGTGCATGCATGGGAAGGGGGAGCAGGGTGCGTGAGAGCGCGTCGAGCATCTCGGCGAGCAGGCAATCGCCGACGGTGGCATCTTGGCCTTCGTCGGAGTCGCCCGGCAGGCGGATGTAGCGCGGGACGAACATGGCGGCGCGGACCGGCAGCGTCAGGATGTGGCACCACCGCGTGCGGATGCCCTCGCCCAGATCCTGCCCGTCCATGACAGCGCGGTGGATGCGGAGAAGGTCATCGGCGCTCGGGGTGGTGAAGCCGCCGCACCAGTTGATGAGATCCGGTTCGCGGCAGCCGATGCGCTCTGCCCAGGCGGTGACGGCCACGGGCAGCCCGGCAGCGGTGGCGAAGATGTCGGTGCAGAAGGCGTTGAACGGAAGTTTGTCGAACACGGCGACCTCCAGAATGTGCTGTGGTCATGGTGCAGTGAACGCCGCGTGCCGTCAATGCGCGGCTGCACGCAGCGCGCCGCGGTCCCTGCCATCCCGACCGTCTTATTGACGGCATGTGCCGAGCGGAGCACCATGAACGAAGTCCATTTGCGTGGAGGAACACCATGCCCGCATACGTGAAACTGGTCAGGGCGCTGTTGCAGATCGGAACGATTCACGCTCGGGATTTCCTGCGTCGTCGCGCCGCACATCTGCGTGCGGTCGCGGGGAAATTGGAACCCGCGGCCAAAAACCCCGCACTACTCACCTTCGCCTTCGACTGCGACCGCACCCTCATGGGCCACCGTTCAGGCGGACCAGGATCGTTCATCCGTGAGGAAGACTGCGGTCCCATCCCCAGCATGGTCGCCGTCCTGCTCGCGCTTCACTCCGCCGGCCACCACGTCATCGTCTGGAGTGGCGGCGGTGTGGAGAACGTCCGCAAGTGCGCGCGCGTCTGCGGCTTCGCGCACCTCGAAGGAGACCGCCTGGACTTCCGCGCCAAGCCGGAAGGCGGCAGCGGCCCATGGACCAACCAAGGCATGGTGGACGTGGCGTTCGATGACGGCGAGTACATCAAGTACGGAAAGGTCAACGTGGTCGTGAGCGAATTATGGTTGCAGCTTCTTAGGGAAGCCGAACGGAACGCCATGACCTGACGCGGCATCATTTCGCAAAAACGGGTCCCCAAGCTGGGGACCCGTTTCAAGATGTCGGCACCTTGCACACGGTGGTGGTACGGGCTTGATGGCATGTTTATGGGCCGCATCGAGCCGCATGTGCTATCCTTACCCCGATATGAAACTCTCCTTCCACGGCGCCGCCGGCGAAGTCACCGGCTCCTGCACGCTCGTCGAGACGCCGTCCACGCGCGTGCTCGTGGATTGCGGGCTGTTCCAAGGCAACGGCGAGGCGCATACCAAGAACGAGGCGCCTTTCGCGTTCGATCCATCCACCATCGATGCGGTCATCCTGACGCATGCGCACATAGACCACATCGGGCGCCTGCCTAAGCTGGTGAAGGAAGGCTTCAAGGGCCGCGTGTTCGCCACGCACCCCACGCGCCTCCTGGCCAAGCTCATGTGGCAGGACGCGGCGCGCGTCATGAAGGACGAGGCGCGTCGCATGGACCGCGTGCCGCTCTACGTGCCGCATGACATCGCCCCCGTCTTCGAGATGCTGCACGGCGTGCGCTACGACACCACCGTGACCATCTCCCATGATTTTTCGTTCCGCTTCCGCGAGGCGGGACACATCTTCGGTTCCGGCTTCGTCGAGGCAGACGCGTACGGCACGCGCCTGGTCTGCTCCGGCGACCTCGGCAACGACTACGTGCCGATTTTGCGCCCCACCGCCCGCATCACGCGCGGCGACGTGGTCATCATGGAATCCACGTACGGCGACCGCGTGCACGACCACCCCAAGGAACGCCAGGCTCGCCTGAAGGCGGCGGTGCTCGCCAACGCCCAGCGCGGCGGCGTGCTCATGATCCCGGCGTTCTCCCTGGAGCGCGCGCAGGAGATATTGTACGAACTGTATGAATTGATCGGCTCCGGCCAGATCCCGCACCTTCCCACGTACCTCGACAGCCCGCTCGCCATCAAGGCGCTCCCCATTTACCACCAGTTCCCCGAATACTACGACGAGGAAGCGGCGGAAATCGCCGCGCATGGCGGCGACTTCTTCAAGTTCCCCGGACTCACCGTCACCAAGTCGCCTGCGGATTCGCGCGCCATCCATGACTTGCCTGCGCCGAAGATCGTCATCGCCGGAAGCGGCATGATGCACGGCGGACGCATCATGCATCACCTCATGGATTACCTCGGCGACGAGAAGAACACGCTGTTGGTGGTCGGATACCAATCGCCCGGCACGGTGGGCCGTAAGATATCGGAAGGCGCCGCCACGGTGAAGATCGAGCATCAGGACATCCCCGTGAAGGCGCACGTGGAGAACATCGGCGCGTACAGCGCGCATGCCGACAAGGACAAGCTGGAACGCTGGGTCACCAGCGCCAAGCACCTTCCGAAGAAGGTCTTCCTCAACCACGGCGAGGCGGCCATGGCAGCCACGCTCGCGGGCGTGCTGAAGACGGCGCACGGCATCGACGCGCAGGTGCCGGCGTACGGGGAGACGTACACGCATCCTTGATTTTTCTGCGCCGCATGGCGGCATTCACCCCTATGGAACGATACGGAAGCGATCAGCGGTCGGCGAAGGAACGGCGGGAAGAGGACGTGCGTCGGACCGCGCAGGACGCGCATGAACGCGCCACGGTGCAGTCCGGCGACGTGAATGCGCGCGAGACGATGCGGGCGGCGGCGGATGACGTTCATGAACGGCAGACGTCCGTGTCCGGCGACGCCGCATCGGAGCAGGAAGCCGCCGCGCGTCCTGCCGCGGAAACGTCCCCCCGCGGCAAACGCGAGAAGAAGCGTCAGTCCAAGGAGGAACGGGAGCGCGAGCAGTTCGATCTCTCCGAGACTCTGCACGACATCCGAGAAAAATACCGCCCCGAGTTCCTGGCCAAGGGCGGGGAGCACTTGGTGTATCGCATTCCGTCCTCTCCGGGCGTGGTAGCCAAAATCGACGTGAATTTCCTGCGGCGCTTCCAGAACTTCAACGTTTCAAAGAAGCGGCCGCTGAATGAGCTGTCGCCGGAATTGAGCGATGCCATGAAAGGGGTCATCCAGGAGAACCGGGAACGGCTCCTCCTGCAGCGCCAGTATTTCGGGCGGGAGCGCGTGCTCGCCATAAAGCAGGTCATCACCAAGATCCCAATGACGCCTGGCGTGCTGGAGCACATCCACCGTTTGGACGTGCCTAAGGGTGCCAAGGATGCCACGGAATCCTGGGCGCTGGTCAAGATACAGAAGACCGCGCCGGAGATCGCCGATCCGTCGCATGAGACCATCGCGCCGAACTATGCCGAGATGCGGAGCGGAGTGCCCCATGACGCCTACGAACGCGTCACCGAGGCGTACGTTTCCTTGAAGGAGGGTGCGGAGGTGAGCGATGCAGACATAGAGGCGATGGGACCGGCGGATTTCGTGTCCATCCTGAAACGCTGCGAGACCGATCAGGACCTCCGCGAAACCATCAGTGATTTCACCGCCCGTGCCATCCGCATGACGAACGACACCGGAGAGATGCTCGACCTCGCCGGCAGCGACAACGTCACGCTGTTCAAGAAGGACGGCAAGTGGCAGTATCGTCTGGTGGACGCGGTGTATCCGGGCGGAGCGGACGTCCTTGAGAAGGCGGCGGACGCCGTGTCGCGCGCGGCGAAAGGGGAGGAGCTTGGGCCGAATGACGCCGGCTACGTGCTGAACGCGGTCAATTACGTGCGCAGCATCAACCTGATGGCGGCGCGGCTGGGGCTCAAGGACCGCATCGCTTGGATGCCCAAGGAGGCGGAGGGGAAGGTGGATTTCCTTAAGCTGCTCAAAGGGTGATTACGTTGCCGCGCGGCGGATGCGCACCAACCGCACGACGAAAATAAACGGACGGTTCCCGCGCAGGGACCGTCCGTTGACCGTTGCCCCACGCGTCGGTACGGTGAATGCATCGTCGTGCCACCCCGGCAATGACGGCAAGGCGAGCGAGGCCCGACATGCCCATCTACCACGTGACCTTTCCCACCAGGTACCTCCTCGCCGCCACCATGATGCGGTTCCAGGAGCACTACGAATCGCCGCATTTCCGCGGCCGCGTGTTCGATAATGAGACCGTCATGGACCGGTACGCTGCGGAGCGCGGTCAGATGTCGTATTTCACCGACGTCGCCGGATGCAACCTGCCCGCGAGCATCCTGAAACCGTTCCGTGCCGGCGACTTCGATCCGCTGTCGCGCAAGGAACGGAAGTTCCTTCGGCTCCTGAAAGACGCGCCGCCCGAGTCCTACGTCATCGCCACCGCCGGCATCGCCGCCGACCCGCGCGCGCTCACGCATGAGATCATGCACGCGTTGTTCCATGCGCATTCGGACTACGCCGCGGACGTCAGGCGCGTGCTACGCGGGAAGCGGCTCCCCACGTTCCGCGATCGCTTGCGTCGCATCGGCTATCACGCGTCCGTCATGGAAGACGAGGCCAACGCCTACCTCACCACCGGTCTCACCGAGCACATGCGTGAAGTGGACGTGCGCGGAGTACGTGCCGCGCGCAAGGAACTGCTGGCGCTCGCCCGCGAACGCTTCGGTGCAGATCCCTCCACGCGGGAAG
>JBEEJS010000132.1:0-10815 GCA_041169025.1 Candidatus Parcubacteria bacterium | reverse complement strand
CGGGTGATTCCCATCCCGGGAGCGTCCGCCGTGGCTGCCGCGCTTTCCGCCAGCGGGTTCCCGTCCGACCAGTACGTCTTCATGGGATTCCCTCCGCACAAGAAAGGGCGCGCGACGTTTTTCAAGCAAGCGCTGGCGCAGGAATTCACCACCGTGCTCTACGAATCCACGCACCGCATAGACAAGGCGCTCGAAGCAATCAAGGCCGAGGCCCCGCAGCGCCCATTGTGCGTCGGCCGCGAACTGACCAAGATGTTCGAGACATTCTACCGCGGCACGGCGGAGCAAGTGATCGCCGCACTGGGCACCACGAGCTCCAAAGGCGAGTTCGTCATCGTGATCGGGCCGAAGGACGACAAGGCGGCGATGCGTGCAACGCGCGATGCGCAGGACTCCGAACATGACGGCGAGTGATCGCCTAGGAGCCTCCTGCGACTGCATTTCTCATCTTTCTCACTTTCTCTCCTCTCTCATGTCAAAGTACTACATCACCACCACCCTCCCGTACGTGAACGCCGATCCGCACATCGGGTTCGCGCTGGAGATCGTGCAGGCGGACGTCCTGGCGCGTTGGCAGCGGCTCCATGGCAGCGAAGTCGTCTTCAACACCGGCACCGACGAGCACGGCCAGAAGATCGCGGACGCGGCCGCCGCGGCTGGCCAGGACCCCAAGACGTACTGCGACGGCTTTGCCGCCCGCTTCGACGGCCTCAAGGAAGCGCTCGGCCTGTCCTACACCAACTTCATCCGCACCACGGACGAGCATCACATCGCCGCCGCCCAGGAATTCTGGAAGCGCTGCGATGCCGCGGGCGACATCTACAAGAAGAACTACCAGACCAAGTACTGCGTGGGCTGCGAACTGGAGAAGACCGACTCCGAGCTGGTGGAAGGCAAGTGCCCCATCCACCCCAAGCTGGAAGTGGAACTCCGCGACGAGGAGAACTACTTCTTCCGCTGGTCAAAGTACGCGGAACCGCTGCTGGCGCTGTACGACGCGCGGCCGGACTTCGTGATGCCGCACGGACGACTCAACGAAATCTCGTCTTTCGTGAAGGGCGGACTTCAGGATTTCAGCATTTCGCGACTGGCGTCCAAGATGAGCTGGGGCATTCCGGTGCCCGGTGATGATGCGCACGTGATGTACGTGTGGTTCGACGCGCTGGTGAATTATATTTCCACGCTGGGCTGGCCCGGCACCGCGGACATGAACGGCTTCTGGCCCGGCACGCAGACCGCAGGCAAGGACAACCTCCGCCAGCAGGCCGCCATGTGGCAGGCGATGCTGATGAGCGCAGCGCTCCCGCCATCCAAGCAGATCTTCATCCACGGTTTCATCACCGCAGACGGGCAGAAGATGAGCAAGTCCACCGGCAACGTGGTGAACCCGTACGATTTGGTTGCCAAGTATGGCACCGATCCCGTGCGCTTCTTCCTGGTGGGCGGCCTGCCGTCGTATGAGGACGGCGATTATTCCACCAAGCTCTTCGAGGAGTTGTACACCTCCAAGCTCGTGAACGGCGTGGGCAACCTGGCCGCACGCACCGCCACCATGATCGAGAAGTACTGCGCCGGCGCGGTACCGGCCAAGCAGCCGGACCGCTACGACACGCCCGGCTTCTGGCGCGATTTCGGTGCGGCACTGGACGCGTTCCGTTTTGACGAATCCGCCCGAGTGCTGGACCGCTACGTCACCGCCATCAATCAGTCCATAGATATCGAAGCGCCGTTCAAGAAAGCCAAGGAGGGCGTGGACGTTTCGCCGTTCATGTACCAGCTGGCGGAGGCGCTGCGGCACGTGGGGATCGCGATGCTGGCGTATTGCCCGGCTTCTGCGGAAAAACTCCTCGCACAACTTTCCGTGGCGCCGGCGGACGTGGTGCTGCCGCGGGATCAGGAGTGGGGGATGTTGGAACCGGGGAAGGCGGTGGTGAAGGGGGCGATCTTGTTTCCTCGGTTGGAGGCGAAGCCGGCGGCGTAGAGCTGCCATACGCGTACCATGAATCATACGGACACTACTCATTCCTGACGCCATCATATGGAACGTCAACGTCCCGAACCCGCCGAGATGCCGCGCAATGACGCGCCCGTGCAACGTCCGTCGTTTCCGGAAAAAATCCCCATCGGCAAGACATGCGTCCAGTGCGGTCACGCGTTTCCCGTTCATGGCGAGACATGCGCGTATTCGGGCACCAAGAACGTCTTTGAACTGAAGAAGGCGGTGGATTCGGCGAAAAACGCATTCCTTCAGCAGACGCTCCAAGATACCCCTTTTCCTGAACGGACCGCCGATACGGCACGGACGTTGATCGATGCGGGCCTGTTGCCGGAGATGATGGAGGCCGCCCAAGAAGGAGCATTTCCCCCTTCAGCCCTGACGATGGAGATCGCACAGGACATGCTGAAACGCCGCGCGGCGTTTCCGGAAACGGTCGGGGCGCTTTTGGACCGTTTCAACGAAACGGACCGGCAACCGGTCGCCGAGGACGTCCTCGCCCGGCAACTGCAATTGTGCGCCGAAGCGGCGGCGGGGAACGCGGCATCACGGTCGGTATTGAACCTGCAGTGGCTCCAGAAAACGGTGTCGGAGATCGATTATCCCGCCTTGTATCGCATGCTGGACCAGGAGAAACGTGATCTCGGTCCCCAAGGGAAGGAACGCGCCCAATTCGATTTAGCCGTGGATCCGGAACGCTTCGCCATACCGTCCGAGCAAGTGCTCCGCATCGCGGAGCGGGCGCTGGATCATGGCTACGTGGAAGGGTTCTATCAGCATCCCAAGATGATGCTCGTCCTCTCACCCGAGGACAGGAAGGCCTTCATGGATCTGGCCTTCGCCAAAGACTCCGAGTTGTACAAATTCCAACATTGGGTGCTGTATCGGATCCAGAACAAAGGGACCTACGTCTCATGGGAGAAGAGCGAACCGTTGCCTGCAGATCTTCTGGCGACCTACGTCGAAGCATACAAAAACGTCGTCGGCGGATACCTGTTGCACGTCCTTCACGATGAGCGTCCGGAAGAAGCGGCAAGGCTGGAACCGCTCCTGCCACTCGACAACGTCCTCGCCATCATCGAGGACGCCGGGGAGAAGGCGGAGATTGAGCGGTTGCTCAAGGCACGATTCGGAAAATCGGCATAGAAAACGGGACCCCAAGCCGGGGTCCCGTTCGCGTATGTGCCATACACGTGTCATAAGGCAATCATTGTCATACCAAATTGACAAAAAGCGCACCACGTGATATCTTGCCGAGTCGGACGCTGGCGTCCGGTCAACCCAATCCAGCGCCAGCGCTGGCGCATCACACGGAAAGAAAGGCACCCATGTCCATTCGCATAACCGTCCTCGGCATCGCCACATTCGCGCTTGCCACCTTGGCCACGAGTGCGCATGCAAATGCTCACGACTGGTCCGGCACGGAAGTCATCGCGCACGTCTCCGGCGACCTTCCGTTCAAGGACTCGCCGTTCGGCCTACGCGTCCATGCGACGCGGTTCATGATCCCGTCCAAGGACGTTAGCCTCTCGTTCTTCTACGTCGGCCCCACGTGGACGGGGCAGGCAGGCGGTTTCTCGCTCTGGGTCTCGCCCCAGTTCGCGACATCGCTCGGCTTCCTGACAAGCGACGCCTTCGGTCCCGCCCTCTGGTCCCAGCTGGACTACGCCGGCAAGGCCAACCTATTCATGGATCTGGAACACTACTCCGGGCTCCATGGCGGCAACGCCTGGTACGGCCTCTACTCCGGCAACTGGACGCCCGCGTCGTGGTTCAACCTCGGCGCGCAGGCGGAACACGTCGACCTCGGATTGCATGTGGGTCCTCACGTGGGCATGACAGTGGGTCCGTTCCATGGCGAAGTGCAATACTACTACGGCGCCATCAACGACACAGCGAACGCCCTTCGTCTGGTGACGGCGCTGCGATTCTGAAGGCGAACGCATCCTTGCCGCTCCTGATCGGATGATCAGGGGCGGCTTTTCCTTTCCCGTGATATACTGTGACCCATGAACACCCTCGACCTCATCCTCCTCATCCTCCTCGGCGGCTTCGCGCTGTTCGGCTTCTGGTTCGGCATCATCCACATGGTGGGCGCCTTTGCGGGCCTCATCATCGGCATCTGGGCGGCGGGGCACTGGCAGGCCGCGCTGGCGCCGCATCTCCTCTGGGCCACGGGCGGCAACCTGGCACTGGCGAACATCGTGGCGTTCGTGATGATCTATTCCGTCGCCGCGCGCGTGGTTGGCCTGGTCTTCTGGATCCTGGAGAAGGTCTTCAATGTCATCGCATTCATCCCGTTCCTGAAGTCGTTCAACCGGCTGCTTGGCGCGGGGCTGGGTTTCCTGGAAGGCATGGTGGCCATCGGCCTCGCCATGTACTTCGCGGCGCGGTTCCCGTTCGCGGCGCAGTTCACCACGCTGATGCAGACTTCGCAGTTCGCGAGCGCGTTCATGAACGTGGGAGGCGTCTTCGCGCCGCTGTTGCCGGCCACCATCCAGACGCTGCGCTCCGTGCTCTGATATGGACCTGAAACGCATCGACGCGCATAGCCACGTCAATCTTCGCGCATACGCCGGTGACCATTCCGATGTGGTGCGGCGCGCTCTTGAGCAGGGAACGGGCATGCTCGCCGTGGGGACGGACAAGGGGACGAGCGCCGCAGCGGTCGCGCAGGCGGAGAAATACGAGGGCGTGTGGGCGGTGGTGGGGCTGCACCCCAACAACCTGGTTGCACGTGCCGCGGCGATTGCGGACGAAAGCGAGGAGACTGCGGCGGAGACCTTTGATCCCGCGGTGTATCGCGCGCTTGCGGCTGGGTCGCGCAAAGTGGTGGCCATCGGCGAATGCGGTTTGGATTATTACCGCATCCCGCCGGAGATGGACGCCGCGGAAGTGAAGCGCACGCAAAAAGACGCGCTGCATGCGCAGTTCGATTTGGCGTTAGAGCTCGGCCTCCCCGTCATGCTCCACTGCCGCGAGGCGCACGAGGACCTGGCCAACATCCTGGAGCGCTACGCCGACGAAGGCCGCCCGCTCACCGGCAACGTCCACTGCTTCACCGGCACCTGGGCCGAGGCGGAGCGGTACTTGGCGCTCGGCATGTTCCTGTCGTTCACCGGCGTCATCACCTACAAGCCGCGCGCCGCGGACATCGCGTCCGGCGAAACGCTGCAGGACGTGGTGCGCAAGGTGCCGTTGGAACGGATGCTCATCGAGACCGACGCACCATGGCTTGCACCGGTGCCGCACCGCGGAGAGAGGAACGAGCCTGCTTGGGTTTCTGAAGTGGCGGCGAAGATTGCGGAGCTGAAGGGGTTATCCGTTGAAGAAGTGGAGCAGGTGACGCTGGGGAATACGAGGAGGCTTTTCAAACTGTCATAACTCTTGACAGTATTTTCTCTCTGTGTTAGGTTCTGACCATCGACGCATGTCGCGCCGATGGTTGCGAGGCTTGTCCGAGCCCGCAGCCCACCTAGGACATCAAAGGAGAGTCCATGTCCGGTAATGGCGGCAACCACAATGGTGGCGGTATGGGCGGCGGTGGCGGCGGCCGAGGCGGTTGATCCTCTCATGAGGAACCCGTCACGGCAGCTCACACGCGGATCTCGGTCCGTGTCTCACGGTAAGCGCTCGAGTTTCGAGCGCTTACTTCCAATATCAGAAGCCTGCTTATGCAATATTCGTCGCATCAACGGCGTCCAAAGGTATATAGCCATCCCAGCGGCGCGCGTGTCGTGCTCGTTCCTTTTGATGGACCGATGACGACCGTCTCCGTGTGGTTCCGTGCCGGGTCGCGTTTTGATCCGCATTCGCGTCCGGGCGTCGCTCATTTCTTCGAACACCTTTTCATGGGCCGAACCGTCCGAGAGCCAAACAAAACGGAGCGTTTCACGCGCCTGGCAGCTCGTGGCATTTCCTACAACGCGCACACGTCATATGAAACCGCGTATTACCATTGTACGCAGCCCACCAGTGAAACGGCGTTCGCGCTCGATTTTCTCTTGGATGGTGCGGCAAATACTATCGTGACCACCGAAGACGTCGCGCATGAAAAAGCCGCAATCCTTACGGAAGAGGCAGCCAACAGGTCAAACCCCGCAGAGTTCTCATGGCGCGCTGGGAACGATGCGCTGTGGCCTGGGAGTTCCCTTGGCCGAGGATTTTTTGGAACGCCCGCGGACATCGCGGCGGTGTCCTTGGGAGACATCGCTGCGTTTCGAAACGCGTACTATGGCGTGCGGCGCATGACGGTAATGGTGGTCGGTGACATCAAGGAGGCAGACGTAGACACGGCCATAGCGGCGCGTTTTCCAGGGATTGCTACGCCGGACATCATCGCGCCGCAACGTGAGATGTTCTCGGAGCCGTTACATCGAACCAGTCACGTCCATCCTGGCGACTCGGAAACGCTGAACTTCTGCTGGCGGATACCGGGACAAAACGGCCTGCTACCGCGGGTCACGCTCGAGATTCTGGCACAAGCCCTTGGTGGCACGATGTTGTCACGCCTCGTACGCGGCATGCGATTCGAGAAGGATATCGCTTACTGGGTGAACGCGGACATCGAGCTATTCAGCGACACCGGCCGGCTGCGCGTGATGACGACCGTCGCAAGCTCTAACACGCCCCTCGCAATCGCGTCGGTGGCGGCAGAGATAGATCGCCTGCGGTCCGAAATGATGCCCGCGAATGAGCAGCAGGGGCACATGAGGACGTTCGCGTCGCGGATGCTGCGAATCACGATGGACCCGCTGGAATCGACGTGGTGGTACGGATGGCAGTTCATGATAGCCGGATCGCTATATACGCCGACCGACGCCATACGGGCTTCGGAAGTCGTGACTCCGGCATCACTGCAAGAAGCAGCGACGTCGCTTGGTTCGGTATCGCTTGTCGGTATCGGTCCGGCATCGATTGACTGAGGCTTGTCCCACTCGACAAAAAGAAGAGGCGGTCCGCGCAGGACCGCCTCTTAAGTTACCGTTTCGTATCAGGACGCTCGTTTCGCCATGTGGACGGCGATGTCCAGCTTGTGCTGGGCCATGCTGAGGAATGACTTCACGGTCAACCCCTCATCCTTGGACTGGGCCGCCAGGAACGCCTTCATGAGGAGTTCCGGGGTCCAGTCTTTCTTGTTGGCCGCCATCTTGGCCTTTGCGAATGCCTCGATGTCGGGGTCGATGACGAACGGCTTCGCTTCGGGTTCCGTCTGGGCGACGGGTTCGTCGGCTTCGCTGATTTCGTCATTTACAACCACGTCGTCATCCTCGGTATACTCACCAGTGACATCGGCCACGCTTACGAAGTGTTCTGGCTTGACCCCATACTTCTCGATCTCCTCAGGCGTGGGTTCTTCGTTTCCCAAGAGCAATTCTGCGGCCCTGATCATGGCATCGGCGATCGCCTCCATGAACAGCTTGACCAGCAGCGACTGCTCGGTCTTGGCCTTCGCGGCGGCACGATCGTGGATGGTCGTCGCCTGCTTCTCGATCTCCTCGGGCGTCGATTGCGGCGTCAGGACGACGCCACCTTCGTGCCGGTCGGAGAGGAGGGAGTAGGCACTCATCGTGACCGACTGGGTCACGAAATCCTCGATTCCTTTTGGATCCGCGATGCCAGGTTTCGGGCAGATCGGCCTGAGGATTGTGACATCGACGCTGACGCGTTTGGGGAACGCGAGGAGCGCTGGAAGCCGACCAGGAAGCATGATGTCGTATTTTGGTTCACGCACCGTTACCAGCAACCGTCTCGCTCCTCTCTGCAGCCGCACTTTTCGATCCATTACGATAGGTCGATTTGTCCGCATGGAGCGAGCAACGAAGCGCCTGTCTTCACGTCGAAAGTACAGCTCTTCTTCGAATTCCTCGAACCGTTCGATATTGATATCCTCCTCGGGAAGGATAGTGCGACGATCGAAGAGAAAAGCGTGCGCGTAGACGTAATCCTTCGCTTCATCAAGAAAGATTTTCAGGCGGACCTTGCGCGGGTGGGCATTTTCCAAATCCGCAATATGGGTGCACGCCTTGGGTTTGAATTCTTTCGGGTAGGCGCGAATAGTCCTCGTCTCACCGTGCACTTCCACGGCAGTCCAAGCCATCACTTCACCGCGATCGATTTCAAACACCACTTCAACGTCTTTGTTACCAAGAAACGTCCGTCCACTCTTCCGTTGTGTATTCTCGCTCATGACTCTCTCCATGCCCCGCTCTCGCGAGGCCGATGACTTCCCTGGGGGAAGTCGGCTTGTTTTCACGACACTCGTGACCGGACGACCCGGCACCAGTGAAACTAGTATGATTTCGGGCGTTGACGCGTTCGCGTCAGGCCCGTTTTACCGCTCAATTGTCAAAAAACTCGTACCCCAAACCTACCATCTTTAGCCCAAAATGTCAAGGGTGGATGACATCTCACGGAGGCCTAAAAACATCGCTAATATAAGCAAAAATCCGATGCATATTGACCCCCAATCCACAGCTGGTACCATAGCGTCAGCCCCAAAGAGACTGGGGGTATATCGCGAACGCCATGCAGTTCAGGACCGAAGGCGCCGCACAATTGACGTCCAATGCCACCTATCGAACGAACCCGCAGGGCCAATCACGGTCCGGGCGCGGGCGTTCGTTTTTATGTTATCGATTCGTCAACGCGCAAGGCATGAACGGGAGCGACCCGCACGTCGTCGAGGACTACGTGCAGGGGAGCGGCACCGGCCAAGGCTGGCGTGCCACGCACCGCACCGCCATCGCCTTGCCCGCGCCCATCACGCAAAAAATGTCGCAGGACAACGCATTCGCCGATGAGATCGTCCGCTATTGCGCCACGCGCCGCACCGCGCTCGAAAAAACCACCGTCGTCTACGACCCCAGCCACGAGCACGCCGTGGAGCGCCTGTTCCCAAAATGGCTGTTCACGCGCCGCGAAGGCGGCCAGTCGCGGGAATCCATCGCCTGCGTCCCGGTGCCGTTCGACATCCTCGCGCTCATGAAGGAAGCGCCTGCCAACTTCACCTCCAGTGAGCGGTGGCGTGAATGGGTGGGCGCGATGCCCGCCATCGACGCCGCGGATCCGCGCACGGACGTGGTACCGCCACGCATCACCGCGCTGGTGCTCTCAAGCCCGCAGTACTTCATGACGCCAGACTACCGTTCATGGATCGGGCGCACCAAGCAGCGGAAGCGCGAAGAGATCATCACCAGGGAGATCGCCGCCATGTTCGCGGAGGCGTCAGGCAACGCCCCCGAAGCCCAGACCGAGAAGGCCGCTTAAGGCGGGGGAGGCCAGGGGTGCCGATCAAAAAACAAGCTTGACCATGGCGGGTTTCCCGCGTATCATCCGAGCCGTCCGTTGCCTTATGACAAACCAGCAACAGCCAGTCGCCACTCGGCGCCAGACGACGGACCGCGACTACATAGTGTTCGCCGTCCGCATCATGGCCGACTTCGGCCTGGCCCTCGCGTTGCCCGCCGTCGCGTTCGCCGAAGCAGGGAAGTGGGCCGATGCCCGATACGGCACGCGCCCATGGCTGCTGATCGCGAGCCTCGCCATCGCGGCGCTCGTCAGCGGCACATACATATACAGGAAGGCCAAGGCCTTCGGCGCGGAATACGGCGCGATGGGCCGCGCGGAACCGAAGCCGAACGACATGAACGATTCGCATCAGTAGGGCCCATGAGAGCATACGACCTTTCTCCCTTTCAACCTTTCACCCTCCGAAACAATGTCCGTCCCCGTCTACGCCGAAAAACTGTTCGCCGTCTCCGGCCTCCCCGTCACCAATTCGTTGCTGACAGGGTGGATCGTGGCGGCGTTTTTCATTTGCATCGCCATCGCCTCCAGGACGCGCGCGCTCGTGCCACGCGGATTCCAGAACGCCATCGAGGCGCTCATCGAGTTCATGCTCGACTTCATGGACCAGGTGACGCACGACCGCGCGCGCTCGCGCCGTTTCCTGCCGTTCGTGGGCACGCTGTTCATGCTCATCCTCGTTTCCAACTGGATGGGACTGCTGCCCGGCTTCGGTACCATCGGCATGTGGGAGATCATCGAGGGGAAGCGAGAGCTCATCCCGTTCTTCCGCCCGGCAACCAGCGATCTCAACATGACGCTCGCGCTCGGCATCACCAGCGTGGTGGTGTCGCACGTCATCGGCATCAGCACCATCGGTTTCTTCCGGCACTGGGGGAAATTCATCCAGGTCGAAGGCATCTGGCGCGCGCTGAAGACGTTCGGAAAGAAACCGATCGGGGAAGCGGCGCTCGGCCTGTTCACGTCGCTCATCGATCTCGCCGTCGGATTCCTGGAAATCATCTCCGAGTGCGCCAAGATGCTGTCGCTGTCGCTGCGTCTGTTCGGTAACATCTTCGCCGGCGAAGTGCTGCTTAGCGTGCTCTCCCATCTTGCCGCGTTCCTGCTGCCGACGCCGTTCATGTTCATGGAAGTCATCGTCGGCATCGTGCAGGCGCTGGTATTCTCCATCCTGACCTTGGTGTACCTGACGCTGGCCACGGAACCGCCGCACGGCGAGCACGGGCATGAGGCCGATGACATCGCGCATAAGGAGGAAGCCTCGCTGCCGCCGGGTGCCATCGCGCCGCACAGCGTGGGTGAGGAAGAGGTGTTCCTGTAACGGAGGGAAAAAGGTTGAAAGGGCGTACGTTACTTTCCCCCTTTCAACCTTTCAACCTCTTTAAGGAAGCCGTTTCGGTGCCCCTCCCTGGTCCACGGGCCCGCGAGAGACCCCGAAACTCATTCCTTAACCGCGCGACGGACGGCCGCATCCCGAGTGCCAAAGCGCCTCGCCATGACGGACGCACCCC
>JBEEJS010000131.1:0-5429 GCA_041169025.1 Candidatus Parcubacteria bacterium | reverse complement strand
TGCGGGTGGCCGTGTCCTCACGCCGCCCTGAACTCGCAGATCTCCCGGAAGTCGCAGTACTTGCACTGCCGCCCGGGAGTGGGTTCGAACTTGCGCGCGGTGATGTTGGCGAAGGTTTCTTCCACCTGCGTCTCCAGCTTGGCGAGCTGCTTCTCCGTGCCGAGGAAGGACACGCTTGTGCCGTCCTGCAGGTATTCGAAGGTCAGCTTCTTCGGTTCTTTGCCGAGAAGGCGTTGCGTGACGATCTGATAGAGGAGGAGCTGCTTTTTATCGTCGAGCTCCAAATCATCTTCCGTCTTGGGGCGGCCGGTCTTGTAGTCGATGATCTCCACTCCTCCTTCGGCGTTGTCGATGCGATCGATGGCACCCTTGAGCGTGTGCGTGCCGAACTTGAGCGAGAACTCCTGCTCCACGTGCAGCGGGTTCGGCGGCGTGACTTCGCAGCGGTCGTAGAACTTCTCAAGCATGTCACGACCTTTTTGGTGGTACTCGGCTTTTTCCTCCGCGCTTTCATACCAATCGTCGATCCAGCTGTCCTCGTATTTCTGGAGGAGCTCATCGAGGGTGACGGGAAGGGCTGTCTTGCCGCGCTTCGATGCGCCGTCCAGCAGCGACTGTTGTTGTGGTTCATCCGCATCCCCCGATTCTCCATTCCCCATTCTCCCTTTCTCTAATGCCAACTCCCCCTGCGGTGCCGCCGCTCGCTCCGCCAGCGCCATCACGAACCACTCGAGCGCGGCGTGAATGGTGTTGCCAAAACTCTGCGTCCCCTTTCCCAGGGACGGCACGCGGATGACGTGCGCGAACTTGTACTGCAGCGGGCAGTTGTCGTACGCGGCGATCTGCGAGAACGAGAAATACGCCGGGATAGGCAGCGTGATGGCGCCTGCGGGCGCGGCGGGCGTTTCCGGTTCGGCCATGCGGTCGTAACCGGCAACCACGGGTGCGACATCGGCGAGTCCGATTTCCGCCAGGAACACGGACGGCTTTTTCTTGGTCTTGCCGCCGTAGTCTTCCGCGCTCGTCAAGAACAATCCGTCCTTGGCGCGCGTCATCGCCACGTACATCAACCGCCGCTCCTCTTCCAGGTGCGCATTGCCGCCTTCCGGCAGGATCTCCTTGGTGAGCGCGTCCGGAAGTTCTATGTCGCCGCCGCGCGCTACCGTGGGAAACCGCTTGTCCACCATGTCCACGATGAACACGAACGGGAACTCCAGGCCTTTGGAGGCGTGTACGGTCATGATGCGCACCATGTCCGGTCCGGTGTCGGGGTCGAACGCCAAAGCGCCTTCCTCACCGGATTCGCGCTCCATGGCGTATTCCTCCAGGAACTTGCGAACTGACGGCTCGTCATGCGACTCCTCGAATTTTTTCAGGCGATCCAGGAGCTGGTGGAGGTAGCCGTACTGTTCGCGGGTGCGCGCGTCGTCGGCGGATTTCAGGAGGCGGAGATAGCCGGAGTCGGTGAGAAATGCGATGAGCACCTGCGCCGCGCCTTTCTTGCGGGCGAGCGCGGTGTGCACGGCGAGGTCGCGCTGCAGGCGCGCGATGGCACCACGAGATTCCTCCGTCAGCCATTCGAAGGACGCCGCGCGCCCAAGCGTGGAATACATGGACTCCGCTTTCTTCCGCGCCTCATGCGCCAGCTGCACCAGGTCTTCGCCGGTGACGGCGTACGGGGGAGAAGAGAGTACGCGGTAGAGCGAGACGGATTCGTGGTAGTCGTCCAGGAGCGTGAAGTACGCCAAGCAGTCCATGATGACCGGCTTGGAGTACAGGCCACGCAGTGCCAGGAACTGGTACGGGATACCGCGGCGCTGGCACATGCGGCTGTAGTCGTCGGCCGCGGCGTTGCCACGCACCAAAATGGCGAAGTCGGACCAGGAACGATCCGGGTCCTCGTCCTTGAGTTCGATGATTTTCGCGGTCACTCCCGCCACTTCCTCGTCATGCGTGCCGTAGCGCAGGTGCTCAATGATGCCTTTGCCCTCGCGCTGCCCTTCCAGGCGCTTCACCAGGGGCCGCCCATCCGCGGTGGTCATGCGCGCTTCCAAGCGATTGGGATTATTTTTCTGGATGAAGGCGTACGCGGCGTCCAGGATCTCCTGCTTGGAGCGGTAGTTCTTGGTGAGCACCACTTCGCTTGCCGCCGGATAGATCTCCTTGAACTGCAAGATGTTGGACACGGACGCGCCGCGGAATTTGTAGATGGACTGGTCGTCATCGCCCACCACCGCCAGATTCCCATCGCCGCCCAGCAACATCTTGATGAGCTCGAACTGCGCCCAGTTGGTGTCCTGGAACTCGTCGACGAGCACGTACTTGAAGCGCTTGCGGAACTCCGCCAGTACTTTGGGACGCGTGCGGAACAGGCGGATGGCGTACATCTGCAGATCGCCCAGGTCCAGCGCGCCCTCGTCGAGGAGGAGGCGTTGGTAGGTGTGGTACGCGCCGGCGAGTTCTTCCAGGCGGGATTTTTCCGAATCGGCTTCCGCCGCGGCCTCCGATGCGAGATCTTCCGAAACCGTGATACCCTGGGCAAACTTCACATAATCTTCCGGCGCGATGTCCTCGTCCTTGGCACGCGAAAAATGCTTCAGCATGGCGTGCAGGAACTTGGTGGGATTGCCGAGCGGCTTGTAGTAGTCGAGCGCGAGCTTCTCCAGGTTGCGGCGCACGAGCAAATACGAATCCGTGCCATCAAGCAGGCGGAATTCGTTGGGCAGGCCGATGTCCAGGCCGCGTTCCTCCAGTACGCGATGGCAGAAGGCGTGGAAGGTGGAGATCCAGAGATCGGTGTATCCGAGCGGCAATAACTCATCCACGCGCTCCGTCATCTCCCCCGCCGCCTTCTCCGTGAAGGTCAGTGCTAGGATCTCCTCCGGCTTGGCGCGTCCGGTGGCGATGAGCCAGGCGATGCGCTTGGACACCACCGTCGTCTTGCCGGTACCCGCGCCCGCCACGATCAGCAAAGGCCCGCCGTCATGGGTGACGGCGGCGCGCTGTTCGGGGTTGAGGCCGACCAAAAGGGCCTCGATGTCCGATGGCGCCGCGCTTGCCGTGGCATCGGCGGCTGCAGATGGCAGTGCCTCGGCCATTGCATCGGCGGGCTCCATTTTCACTTTCACGGCTTCCATAGCTCCGTTCATGGTACCCGCGTGCGAGACATAAAAAAAGGCCCGCCGTGCAGGCGAGCCTCTCTGTCATTCTGGGTGCGTGGCGCCGTCAATCGGGCGGCGGCAGCGGCTTAAGCGGCAACGAGCCCATGCGGTGATAGTGCTTGATGGACGAGTTGGACAAGAGCAGGATCCGTATCCCCCGCGCTTTATACAACCCCTCCACGTGGTCCAGGGATCGACGGGAGAACTTCCCGCCGCGCTGCTTTCCCTTGGCTTCGATGCCGTGAATGAGCTGCGGCTTCCGGCGACCGGACCAGATGAATGGCCGGCCGCAGAAGACGAAATCAGGGACGAAGGTGAAGGAGCGGAGCGAATCGTCGGTGAACGTCATGGCGACGTCCGGGACGAACGGGATGCCGAGCGTGTCCAGCAACTCCGCCAGCCGACGCTCGCCGTCATTCTTGTAGACATGACCGTCATGGGAGAAGCGGCCATGTCGGCGCACCTTCGCACCGACGTCCGTGCTGACCATGGCGATGTCCGTCCAGTTCGCGTGGTCGATGAATCGTTTCATCGCGCTTGTTCGGGGAGCGGCTCGATGGGCAGGCTTCCCTGCCGCCAATGCCGCGCCGCCGCCTCGTCCGACATGAGGAGGATGTTGATACCGCGCAGCTTGCGCAGGATCCGCACGTTTTCCCAGGCGCGTTCCGGGAACTTCCCGGTATCGCGGCAGCGCGCCTTCACCTCGATGCCGTGGATGAGCATCGGTTCCCGGCCCTTGCTTCCGAGCCAGACGAACGCCTGGCGATTGAAAACGAAGTCCGGGACGTGGATGCGCGGCTTACCTGCCTCGCAGATGAGATCGAAGCGGACGTCGTGGGTGAACGGGATGCGGTGCTTCGTGAGAAGCTCCGCGACATGGGCCTCGCTGCCGGTGCGGTACGCGACGCCTCCGAAGACGTGCTGCCCGTTGTGGCGCTGGCGGCGGTCTGCGGCGCCGAAGTCGTATCGGCGGATCTGCACGCCATTCCATCGGGCGGTGTCACGGAGCGGGAGCGAATCGGTGGCCTTTTCCCTCTGGCTCATCCGGGTCCTTTCGTCTGCCGTCGCAGTGTGATGGGCGTCGGGCGCAGGAAGCGCGCGACTGCGCTAACGCTGACACGCCCGGGGTTGCCTGTCAAGCGGCACGGACATGAAAAAACCGACCCCTCCGGAGGAAGGGTCGGCATGGCAGTCATCGTCCGAGGACCGCCTTGAGAAGCGTGGTCACGACGCATGCACGAAGGATCTGATACCGGCGGATGGCGTCATCGCCATCAAAAAGGCCCATCGGCAGCAGGTTTTGGTCGTATTCGAGACCGTACGGTATCACCGTCCTTGTGATATCGACGTCGTCGAATCCGGCCGCGAACGCATGGTTCGAGTAATACGCACGCGTCTGGCACCGTGGCTGGCGCTTGCGTACGTCGCCGCCAAGGATGTCCCGAAGGACGTAGGCGGCAGCCTGGTCCTGGAGCACGGCCGGTGCTCCGGGTCGCCAAGCGTGAAACGGCACGGGAAGCGCAGTTTCGGCGGAGAAACAGCCTTCAAAGAGCGAACGGAGCTTTTCCAGGCGCTGCTCCTCGCCGCACCCGAGCTTGCGTTCGTACGCAAGGTACAGGTTGGCGAAGCGATCGTTGGAAAGGGTGGGATTGGACATGGCATCCTCCTTTGCGACAGGTTGCCTCTTTCAGTCAAGCACGGTCATTGGCGAAAGACAATGAAAAACCGGTCCGCGAGAGCGAACCGGTTTCGTGTCGATTTCAGCCGGTTCCGTGTGCTACCGATGTCGTGGCGACACGGCATCGGTCATGGACGCGTATCGAGCACCGAGACGGCCCACGAAACGGTCTCATCCACGTCCTCGGTCATGCCGAACATCCGCAGTTCCACCGTGCCGTGGCGGCTGATGCGCACAAGGTCCCAGCAGTTGCGCGGATTGTCCGCGAATCCCGCGCTGACGGCGTGGTCGTAGAAGTGCGTCGCGTCAGCATATCGTGGCTGCGGGGTGTCGCCAGATACCGATCGGTACAGCCGGATGCGTTCGCCGTTCGAATGATCGCCCAGGTGCTGGAACGTGGTGATGAGGTCGGCGAACGCGTTGTGCGCCTGAATCGCCTCCGCCATGGAGCCGACGCCGACGTGGATGTGCGTGCCGGTCACGCGGAGCGCCGCGAGGAGCACGTCCTTGGGGAGCGTGCGAGCGATCTTGGCGTAGCGCGGGTTTCCGGGGAAGACGTCGAGCGGCATGTCCGCGGGAGCGACTTCGAT
>JBEEJS010000130.1:0-5317 GCA_041169025.1 Candidatus Parcubacteria bacterium | reverse complement strand
GGCGGCGCCGTCGAAATGTCGTCTTCGGTCACGACGCAAAAGCGGTTGTCGCCCGGGTTCAAGTTGAACTGCCCGTTCACGTCGCAGTCGCCGGTGAACGCCGTGGCATAGCCGGCCGTGTTCGCGACGGTGATGCTGAAGACGCTGGCGGGGGCACGAAAGGAAAGCGTTTCGCCGGAAACGGCGTTCGCGCCGCCGACGACGAGCGGGAAATCAGACGGCATCTTGGTCCCGCCGTTGTCGTTCACGACTTGCGTCACGACGGTCATTGTCCCCTTGCCCTGGCTTGGCACCTGCGGAGGCGCCACGGCCGGCGCGGCCGCTCCGCTATATGACGTGAAATTGTCGATGAGGAACCCGTGACCGCTCGTCGCCGGCGCGGCGGCACCCGCCACGCGGAACATCACGGAATCGACGGCGAACGGCACGCCACCGCCGAATTCGCGGTAGTAATCCTCCCACGTCGTGCCGGTGCCGACGAGCGCCCCGTCGACGTAGATCCGCACCACGTCGTTGCCCGGACCGTCCACGAACGTCGTGGTGACCTTGATCGTGTGCGGCACGTCGCGACGCAAACCGCTCACCACCGGGACGGTGACGAAATCCGCGTTGTCATGGTGGTAATCCTCGAAATTCACCTGGAGACCGGACGGCGTGTCCGTCATCTGCACCCAGGTCATACGCCCGGTATCGCCGCGATTCTCGCTCGCGACCACCGAAAGCCCCGGCTGTTCGCTCCCCGGCACGGCGGAGGCGAAGTCCCATTGCGCTTCGAAATACCGCTGGCGGGTGCCGCCGGAAAAAGCGCTCACGGGTGCCACTGTCTCCCCCGCTTCGTCGGCCAAGGACGGGGAAAACGTCTGATCGTTGAAACTGCCGCACGTCACCGCGTTCGAGATGCGAAGCGTCTTCGCGCCGAACGACGCGATGCCGGACGCGTTGGGCATGACCGCGACATCGTACGTCGGGCAGATGGAAGAACCGTGCCCGCTGGTCCAGCCGTTCTGGCCGTTCAGGTCTCCGACGATGAGGGATTCAAAATCCGTGCCGTAGGACGCGGCATGGGCGGTATCACCCGCAAAAAGCGTCACGATCAGCGCCGCGCAAGCATACGCGAGGCGGAAAAAAGGTTCTTTGCGCATAGGCATGGTTCACTCCGCGTTCAGATCCGCGTATACGACCAGCCGCTTGGTATATTGCTTCGCAAGCCGATCCCATATCCCCCCGCAGGTCACCAGGTTGAGATGCGCCGTACCGTCGTTCGAGACGAAGACGCCCGTCGCATCGTCATCGGCGCCGACGATGGCGGTCTCGCGGACGACGAACATCCGCGTGACGCCGGTGTCATCCTGCACGTGCAGCACGTCGCCCTTCTTCAGCTTCTTCAGGTTGCCGAACGCCACCTTGGCGCCATACAGCCAATTCACGTGCCCGGCGATGACCGCGCTTCCCGACTCGCCCGGGCGCGGACCTCCCGAGAACCACGCGGTATCGCGCGAGACCTTGGGTATCGCCATCGATCCGTCCGCGGCGATGCCGACGCTCTCGATGACGGCGTTCACGCCGATGCGCGCGATGCGAAGACGCACCGGCACGCCCACGACCGCGGAAGCGCGCGTTCCGATCGCGGCGACGGCCGTCCTGGCCGCCGGCTCCCTCGCCATCGCGGAATGTCCTCCGCCCAGGTGCGGTGACACGGCAAAGAGCAGGACGATGTCGCTGACGATGAGCGTCGCGACGGACGCCTTCAGTACGCGGACGATGCCCTGACCGAAACCCCTTGCGCGCATATGGAAATGCGTCATCACCAGATCTTGGCGAGGATGAACAACCACGGCAGGAACATGATGGTGGCCGCGATCACGCCGGCGATGAATCCCGACAATGGCGACGCCCTGAGACGTCCGATGGTGAAGAAATCCACTTCCGGCAGCGAACAGCACACTTTGTGCGTGTACGCCTCCTCGCGCGTGCAAGAGCAGTACACGAACTCATGCGTGATGCCTTTTTTGTAGTGCGGGTTGTCATTCCTCATGGCAGCATCGCGTTATCCTGAATCAAGTCGACTGCACGAAGGGTCGGACCGCGCATGCCGACCCTTCGTGACGCGCCCATGGATGGCCTTCCGCTAGGCGATTCGGTTCTTCCTGGAACGTGAGAGGAGGAAGCCCGCGCCGACCGCGATCGCGGCGAGCACGCCGGCCGTCCCAGCGGAGGCAGGCAGCGTGGCAGCGCCGGTCTTGGGGAGCCCCGGCACGATCGACGCGACGGTGACGGTGGCGATGGCGAAATCGCGCGCCGTCAGGCCGTTGGCGTCGCCGGAGACGATGACCGTGTTGGTCGTCGTCGCGCGCAGCGTCGCGGAGCAGGTGTACGTCCACGTCTCCGACGGATCGAGCTTCTTGTCGCCGTTGACGTCGCCGGAGACGATGCGGACCGGTCCGCATTTGTCATCCGAGATCTGCACGTTGCTGAGCGGCACGGTGCCCGGGTTGGTGACCTTCTTGGTGTAGGTCACGAGTCCTCCGCCAGCGGGCAGCGTGAGCGGGCTCGGCGTCTTGGTCACGTGGATCAGCGGCGGCACGATGGGCTTGCCGACCACGACGGTAGCGCTGGCGATGTCCGTGGCGGTCAGGCCATGCGAATAGCCGGTGGCGACCACGGTATTGGTGTGCGTCTCGCCGAGGAAGGTGCTGCAGGTGTGCACCCAGGTCTCGCCGACCTGAAGGATCTTGTCGTTATTGACGTCGCCGCTCTGCAGGACGATCGGCGAGCAGGTGTCCCCCACCATGGAGATGTCCGTGACGGGCACGGTGCCGATGTTGCGAAGGGTGTAGGTGTAGGTGACGAATCCGGGACCGCCGGGAAGCGCGAGCGGGCTCGGCACCTTCACGACGTCGATGAGCGGCGGGACCGGCGGAACCACCACTGGCGCGCCGATGTCGTCGTTCGTGATGATGCAGAACCGGTTATCGCCCGGGTTCAGGTTGAACTGCCCGTTCACGTCGCAGTCGCCGGAGAACGTCGCCTTGTATCCCGCGGCGTTCGATTCCGTGACCGAAAACACGCTGGCAGGCGCGTGGAACGAGTACGTCAGGCCGGAAATGACCGGCGTGCCGTTCACGAACAGCGGGAAATCAGCCACCTTCTTGGTGCCGCCGTTGTCGTTGATGACGAGCTTGACGACGTTGATGGTGCCCTGGCTCGACCCGCCGGAAGGCGGAGCGACGCAGGACGGGACGGACATCGTGTCCGTGTCCGTGCTCACCGTCCCGCCGAACGCGAGCGCGCGGCCGACCCAGTTCACGGTGCTGCCGATGGAGATGCCGGCGTCATCGATGACCGTACCGACGAAGGTGGTGTTGGCGGCGAGCGTGGTGGCCTGGGAGGGCGTCCAGAAGACGTCGCAGGCTGACGCGCCCGAGAGCGTGATGACGGATCCCACCGTGGACGTCAGCGCGCCGACCGGACGGAAAATGAAGGTACCGGAGCCGCTAAGCGTCAGCGGTCCGCCGACGTCCATTGCGCCGGTGCTGCAGTACACGCCAGGCGCGAAGACGCCTGCCGGACCGTGCGTGATATCCGTGGAAAGGTTGATGGCGCCCGGAGCGAACGTGAACGTGCACGGCTGCGGAGAGAGCAAGGAAAGCGCGCTCCCCTGGTCGGCACCGGCTGTGGCGTACGGCGCGCCGGAACCGTAGTTCGCGTGCACGCCTCCCGGCACGACCGCCGGCGGCGTGGTGAATCCGATGTCACCGGTCACCGTGGATCCTCCGACGGTGTTGGTGTACGTGCTCGAGAGGATGGCGTACGACGCGGCGGCGCCAAGCGATGGCGTCGTGGCTGCGGATGCGGCGATCGGCCCGAGCAGGCCGAGGGACAACGTGAGAAGCGCGATGCTTCCCGCGTACGCCTTCGTGTGGACGTTCATAGCAAATACGTTTACGCCCCGTGACCGCTGCGAAAATCGCGCGGTTTCAGAAGCATAGATTATGCATTAACCGTAGCATCGATTTGGCACACACTGTGGACAACTCCGAAATACGGCCTTAAAAACGGAAAAAACGGACAGCAACTTGCTGTCCGTTTTTGCGCGCTTTTGACTCGTCGGCGATTACTCCCCCACCGCCTCGTCCGCCACGTCCGCATCCGCGTCGGCCTTCGTTTTGTGGATGCGTCCGTCGATATGGTTCGGCGGCGCGTACACCGTGTAGATCTGCAGCGGCACGCTGCCGGTATTGATGAAGTTATGCTTCGTCCCCGGCGTGACGACCGTCACGTTTCCCGGAGCGATGGGATACGTTTCGTCATTCAGCCGAGCCTCGCCCGTGCCGGACAGGAAGAACAGCGTCTGCTCCGTGTGCTTGTGCGTCTCTTCGCCGACTTCCCCACCGGGCGGAATGCTCATGACGACGAGCTGGCTGTTCTTGCCGGTGAAGACGACGCGGCGGAAGTAGGTGTTCTCCTTGGCGTCCTTGATGATGTCGCCGTGGTAACTCATAGGGAGCACGGTGTTCGTGCCGCCAGCCGACACTGCGGCCGCGACGTTTGTATTAGGCGTACCCGAAACGGCGGCGCCGGGCGTGGTGACGCATCCGGCGCCGACGAACGCGAGCGCGACGAGCGCGGTGATGAGCGTTCCCTTCATGTCAGTGACGGTTCATGCGTTAGCGTCGTCCCAAGCGTACCTCGCGCAAACGGGGTTGTCGATTCTGGCGCCGTGGCGGGTGAAGCCCTCGACAATCTCGTGAACGCGTGCTTAGGTGGAAGCAAGGAGACCACGCATGAACCGTTTCGAGTTCTTTGACTGCATCCCGCCCGTCCCGCAGGCCGATAGGCAGCGCGTCCAGTGGATGTACCTCATCTGCAAGTGGGCGCACGACGGCCAGTACCGCGACGGCGGCGAACGCTATGTGAACCACGTCATACGGGTCGCGACCATCCTGATCCAGCACGGCTACACGGACGTGGCGTACATCATGCTCGCGCTCGGGCATGACCTTCTGGAAGACACGTTCTTTCCCCTCTCGCTCCTGGAGCACATCTTCGGACCGGACTTGGCGCGAGGCATCGTCTCCATCTCCAAGAGCTACGGCTTTGAGGACCCGCTCACCGGGCACATCCACCGCGTGGAGCGTTTCCCGGGACTCACCAAGGCGGAGAAGTTGCAGGAGTACTTCGCCGGCATCGAGCGTTTCGGACGCCGCGCGGCGATCGCCAAGTGCGCGGACCGCATCGACAACCTGACGGACCTGGTCGGCGACCAACCCGAAGGATCGCGCTGGACGCCAGAGAAGCGCCTCAGCACCGTGGAAGA
>JBEEJS010000129.1:0-11164 GCA_041169025.1 Candidatus Parcubacteria bacterium | reverse complement strand
GAGAAGCCGGATGCCTCGAGCACGCTTTCGATTTCCGCGGCGCGGCCACGGATGTCGGTGTTCACCTGCTCGTCCTTGGCGGTCAGGCTGGCGAGGTGGATGTGGTACGGCGCCACTTCCTTTGGCCAGATGATGCCGCGCTCATCATGCGACGCTTCCACTATCGCGCCCACCAAACGCGTGATGCCGATGCCGTAGCAACCCATGGCGATCTCCACCGGCGCACCGTCAGCGCCCTGCGCCTTGAAGCCGAAGGCCGTGGTGAAACGGTCGCCGAGGTCGAAGATGTTGCCGACCTCGATGCCCTTGGAGGCCACGAGCGCCGCGCCGCACTTGGGGCACGGGTCCCCTTCCTTCATGGTGGCGATCTCCGTGTTCACTGCGAAGTCGCAGGCGCGGCAAAGCAGCAGGTTGTCCTCGCCGGCGGGCGTCTCCACTTGGAATTCGTGCGAGACCTTCTTGGTGAAGGAACCGCCGGAAGACTCCGTGACGCGCGCGTCCAGGCCGCAGCGCTTGAAGACGCGCAGGTACGCGGCCATGGCCTTGGCGTAGAACTGTTCGAAGTCTTCGCGGGTGACATGGAAGGAGTACAGGTCCTTCATGAGGAACTCGCGTCCACGCAGCACGCCGCTCTTTGCGCGCAGCTCGTCGCGGAACTTGGTCTGGATCTGATAGACCGCCATGGGGAACTCCTTGTACGACTTCATGTGCGCCTGCACCAGCGGCGTCACGATATCCTCTGCGGTGGGGCCGAGCGCGTACTCCTTGTCCGTCTGGCTGGGGACCTTGAAAAGCACGTCCACGGTGTCCCAGCGGCCGGACTGCACCCAGTTCTCCTTGGGCTGGAGCGCGGTGAGGTGCAGCTCCTGCCCTCCGATGGCGTCCATTTCCTGGCGGATGATGTTCTCCACCTTGCGCAGAGCGCGCAGGCCCAGCGGCAGCCAGGCATAGGCGCCGGCCATGACGCGGTCCACGAAGCCGCCCTGCTGGAGGAGGCGGGCGTTCACGCTGTCGGCGTCTGCGGGGGCGGTCTTGGTGGTTTTGGCGAATAATGCAGAGTATTTCATGGGGCGAATGGTACAACCTGGCGGCCGGACGGTCAAAAATAAGGCTCCGCATGGCCCCCTTGCGGGTTTTTCCAGCCCCATGGTATGAGGCCGCCAGCGCCCGTGCGCGGCGCGCCGCTTCATGATAAAATACAGCCACTATGGAGAACGACTCCCAATTCGACCAAGTCCTGGTGGCCATCTCATCCCTGAAGAAGGGGGTGGATGAACGCTTCGATAACATCGACGACCGGTTCGCCATGATGGACGATCGGTTCAAGGACTTCGGCGCCAAGATCGCCGACTTAAGCGCGGCCTGCGTGACGCGCGGGTACCTGGACCAGCAGATGCTGGACCTCCGTTCGGACGTCACCGGCCAGGTGCGCAAGGGCGACCTCAAGGTGAACGCGCTCGTGGAGCTGCTCCATGGCCGCAGCGTCCTCACCGCCGCCGACCGCGCGCAGCTGCTCTCCATGGGTCCGTTCCCGCAAGCGTGATACGTAATCGCCTTCGCCTTTAATCCCCTCACGAAACACCCCTCCGTATGTGGCCGTTCAAGAAGCGCTCCACGCTCAATGCCGCCAAGAACCTGCCGGGTCCGGTCATCGCGGCCATCCTCGTTTCCGTCGTGTCGCTCTGCGTCGCCGCTGGCGTGGCGCGGTGGTCTTGGCTGCTCCTCGACGAACAGGTGCAGCTCCGGAAGGACTTCGTGGAGCTCAAGAACCACACGGATCAGACGGACATCCAGTATGAGGCGTGGCTGGCGAAGCTGAAGCAGGAGCGGGTGGATGCGGCGAAGGCTGCGGCGACGGTGAAGAAATAAGGAGGCAAAAAACGGGCCTCATGAGGAGGTCCGTTTTTCTTATAGCGCCACGTGTTCCATGAAATCCCTGAACAATCCCACTTTCCGCGCATCACCCGCGCTGAAGAGGAATGGCTGCACGTCCCTGGCAAGTTCTTGGAAATCGAAATCGCGCGAGGCCTGCACGAGGTACGCGCGAAGGGAATCAGGGCCGTCAACGCCGATTTTTTCACGCAGATAAGGATAGTTCGGTCTTGTGAATGCGCTCAAAAAGACGATATCAAAAAAGTCGCGGCCCTTGGCACGTTTCCGGTTCACGGAAGCAAACAGTTTTTGCGACAAGAGGATGTCCGGCGGCGTCACGAATATCTCGGTAAAGACGTCAAACTTGTTGAGAATGACGGTTGTCGGCTGATACGTGAAACCGTGCGCAAGGCTGTCGATCTGAATGAGGATCTTTTCCTCCTGGTACGGAGAGAGCTCATTCTCGAATAGGATGTTCGGAAGGCGGATTCGGCAGCGGTATGCGTTCTTGCCGACCACGTCCACTTCCACGCCGAGACCTTGCGCCTCCAACCCTGACCGCACATGCTGCGCAAGGCTGCCGAATTCACGCCCACTCAATCCGAAATTATCGAAGTCCAGATCTTCAGAAAAACGCGTGTTCCCGTGAACGATACGAAGCGCGGTGCCACCGAGAAACGAGAGCTTGGAAGCATAGGTGGAAGCGAAGATGATCTCCAGGACTTTGTACTGCAGATACTCGCGCAACATGGCCCGCTTGAACGGGCGCAGCTTTTCTTCGTACTGCGATGCGATCTCTGACAACGTCAGCATGCCGTCATGGGTTACGTTTCATCATCCTTAGCAGCCTTTCCACCCGCACGACCAATACCTTGCTCCCGAAGGCGGCCGCATACCGTCGCAGCTTCGCCACATCGGCCTTGGCTAGGAATGCCTCGCCGTTGAACCGCCATTCATGGAAGTCCGCCTTGTTCGCTATCCTGGGGTGCAGATAGACGTAATCGAGGAAGGCTTTTTCCATGTCGGCGATGGTATACCCTTGCCCATTTTGTTTGGCAAGAGCATATCCGAAAAACGACGATGGCTTGACGTTGCGGTACAGGAAACCGGCTACCGGGGCGATGAAACGAGCGGTCTTCTTCGTTGATATGGACGTAACGGAATAGACGCCTTCAGGAATCAGGCCGTAGTACGACAAGGCGCTTTCGAGCGAGACGTAGGACGGTTGATAGAGGCGGTTCGCTATCAGGAACAGGGTTTCTTCAGACAGCGGACGATCGCGGAACATGTAGTGCCCACGCCGCAGTTTCACAATGTATTTCTTGGCCTGCCAGTCGTTCAGCCGGGCAAGATAAAAGCCTGGATCCACCCTACGGATGTCGCTCAAGTTGAAAACCGCAAAGCCCTGAAGTTTTAGCCTTAATTCCTGATATGTCATTTGATTCCAAAGAATACGGAAAAACGTATACTTTGGAATCATTATACTCTAGTTTTTCGGATAAATCAAGGTCAACTACATTAGCATTTTTGCTAATTAAGGTGACCTGCTCTCAATCTAGCTAAAAATTGCTTAACTGAACCTCACTTTTTTACCGTCGCCGGTCGAATCTGCGTGGCGATGTATTGCACGGTGGCCCTCACGCGGTTGTCGGCCTCCAGCCAGCGCTGTGCATCGGCCATGGGTAGGATCTCGCTGATGTCGAGAAGCGCTCGTGCGGCAGGAAGGGGGGCCAGTTCATACGTGCCGCTGAATTTGCTGAACGTGCCGATGAACAGGTAGGTCTTTTTTCGTTCCAGCAGATAGCCGTGGATGATGGCGTCATCGGGGCGCCGCGCGTTCACGTTCAGGTCAGCGGCCATGGTGGGGCCCACGATATGCCAGGTGCCGTCCAGGTATCCGCCTTGCTGCGTGACTTTCACCGTCCCCGTGGCCTTGCCTTTCAGGGTCTTGAAAACGGTGATGGAGTACCTGGTGACGACCTCTCCGTTCACCGTGTCCGTCCCCAGGAGCGCCTTCACGCGGCCGGCGAAGATGTCCGGATAGTAGCCGGCGACTTCCCGCGGTTCGGCCGAATCGAATGCCAGGCGCGGCGCGGTCACGATAACGAAAGGCTTCCCCGTATCCCGCGTGGCGCGCATGACGAGGTATGCGCCCAGGGTGAGGATGAGGATGACGAGCAGCGCGTAGATCTTGTCCAGGTCGCTTTGTTTCAAGTAGAGCATGGTATCAGGGGAAGCGTATCATGGATTGGGGATCGGACGGAAAAAACAGGCCTTTTGAGGGGCCTGTTTTTGCTTGGAAGGGGTTAGCGCTTCACGCTGATAGTCGTCGACTGCTCTGGGTAACAGGAGCCGATTTCGAGGCGGTTCCCGTTGGTGCGGTGGACGAAGTAACCGGTGTTGGATGCGCCGAGGGCGAGGTTACCGACGGTCGGGATGACACCTGCGCCGCGCGGATCAATCGGCATGGTGGCGATGTAGAGCGGATTGATTGAACGAGTGGTGTCGGTGATGGTGCCGGCGAACAGCGGGTATGGTGCCGAATCAGTGATTGTCGCACCGGTCCAGGTAGGCGCGGGAGCGCAAGTCAATCCGGTGTCTGAACCCACGGCGGAAACGGTGCAGCTAGTCGTGCCATTCGTCAGAACGTCGCCGATGCTTACCTGCGTCGTGTACGTTGTACCCGTACCAGTGACCGCAGTACCGGAGTTCGTGGAAGTACCGGTCAATGTCCGAACCGCGGCCGCGCACGTTGCCGTCGTCGGCGAACCAATCGCCGAAAGCACGCAAGATCCGCCGGAGGCCGAGGTCACCGTATCACCCGCGGTCATCTCCGTCGTAAACAGCGTGCCTGTGCCGGTAATCGCCAGGTTCGCGCTGACTGCCGTACCCGTATTCGGACCGCCGATGTTTGCGACGCAATTCTTGTTCGCCGCAGACGAGAGGGTCTGCCCGGGGCACGCCGGTGCAGTGGCAGCCACGTTGCATGCCACACCCACGCTACTCGTCGTAATCACCTGCGAGTTGTTCGGGTGAGTGATGATCGGCGCATCGGCGAAACCGTTGAACAGCGCCCTGTCATCCACCTGCTTGGTAAGAATCGCGTTCAGAATCGCGTTCGCTTCCGCAAACCGCCGCGCATCCCGCGCATCCTGAATGCGCTTCACCGGATCCACCGCGACCAAGACGGCAGCAGCCAAGAAGCCGATGATACCGATGACGATGAGAAGTTCGATCAGCGTGAAGCCGCGCTGATTCCGGTTTTTAGCGTCATTCGGACTGAACATGGCGTTAAGGTGATGGGAATAAATGTTATCCACAGTATAGCACATTTTCGGCTAATACGAAAGACGGGCATAAAACCCGTCTTTCTCGCATACCTACCATCACCGCTTCACGCTAATCGCCCCTGCCCCCGTCAGCTGCTCCCCCTGACACGCACCGATCTCAATGCGGTTGCCTGCGGTGCGGTGGATGTAGTAGCCGGTGTTGGTGATGCCTATCGGCAGGTTCCCCACCGTAGCGCAGGAACTTCCCGTTCCGCAGAACGCATCCGTACCGTTCCCCCGCGGATCATACGGCGCTTCCGAGATGTAGTTCGGGATGAGCGAGAGAACGGGTTCGGTGGTGTCCACCGTCTCCTGCAGGTTCGCCACGCAGTTCTTGCTGGCGGTGGTATCCAGCAGCTGATTGCAGCCAGGGCGCGTGGCGGCGGAGCTGCAGTTGATTCCCGCAGAGCTGCGGACGATCACCTGCGAGAACCCCGAACCCAGGTCCGTGATGATCGGCGCGTCACCCACGGTGGTCACGCCATCGAAACGCGCGCGATCATCCACCTGCTTGTTCAGGATGGCGTTCAGCATGCCGTTCGCCTCCGAAAACCTCCGAGCGTCACGGGAATCCTGGATGCGTTTGACCGGATCGACGGCCACAAGAATGGCAGCGGCCAAGAAGCCGATGATCCCGATGACGATGAGGAGTTCGATGAGGGTAAACCCGTTCTTCCGCTTCATAGCCGTTTCAGTATACCACGGCCGGGCTAGCGCTTGATAAGCGGGGCTTCAGCGCGGACTTCGGCCTGTTCGATGTCAGGAGAGTATTGGTCCACCGTGTAGAACGGCGTACCGAGCGTGTAATCCGCTGCAGCCGCGCCGGAGGGCAGCGCGCCAGGAACGGCGCCGGTGAGGAGTGGTAGCACGTCCTTCTCCGGAATGACCATCGCGCGGAAACGGAGCGACAGTTTCATGGTGAACTTGTCACCCGCGGTGCCGGTCTTGGGCGCGTCCACGGACAGGTCCTGGGCGGTCACCAGATCGTCGCTAAGCATCTCCCCTTCCGTGAGAAGGGCCTTGAAGTTGGCCATGGCGTCCTTCTTGAGCTTGTCGGTGAGCGCCTTCTTGGCCAGGGCGAGATCGTCGTCAGAGGTGCCCTTGCCGGTTCCGGCGGTCCCTTTCATGGGGGCCGTAGAGGCGCCGGTGACGAGCTTCTGTTTGGCCGGCGGGAGGCCGGGAACGGTGAACGTGCTCGGACCGATGTTGCCTTCAGGTCCCGGTTTGTCCGCTGCCACCTGCACTTTCACGCTGCCGTTGGCGGGAATGGATGCCTGCGACACCAAGCGGAACAGCACGCCTTCCTTGGACAGGAACCGCGTGGTGGCCACGAAGGTGAACGGTGCGGACGAGGTGTTGGTGACGGTGATCTCACCGGTCGCCTTGCTGTCTGCCGCGGCACCAACGCCGGTTGCCGCGAAGGAATCGCTCGCCTGCACGTCCGTCTCCACGATGCGGGTCAGCACCACCGGACGCGTTTCGCCGGTGAGCGCCTTGGTGGAGAGCTTGAGCGCGACGCTGACGGACGCCGGCTGTGCGGGCACCGTGGTGCCGCCTGCCGGCGCTGCGGGAGCGGCCTTCTTGGCGCCGAACATGCCGGAGATGGCCGTGGGAACGCCGTACTTGACCACGAACATGTACACGCCGCCCGCCGCAGCCGAGAACAGCAGCACGGTGAGCACCACCATGGCGATCACGCCGGCCTTGCCGCCGCGGCGCTGCGAAGACAGGCCGTAATCGGCGCGGGGCGCTTCGGACGCCTGGGCGGGCGCGTAATCGCTCTCCAAGATGGAAGCGATGGAACGCTTCTCCGACTGCTGGGATTCCGATTGCGCGGCGCCGGTGATGACGATCGGTTTTTCTGGCATAGGCGTGAGCTTCACGGGATTGAGTTTTCCGTCATCGCTGAGGATGTCGCCGATGCCGCGTCCGAAGTCCGGTTCGCTGGGCGTGGCGGGTTGCGGAGGTTCCACCGACGTATCCGAGATGTTCTGGATGGCGTTCTCATTCGTCTTGGCCGGCTTGGGCGATTCCGGCGCGGGCTTCGCGGCGACAGGTGCTGGTGCTGGGGCAGGTGCTGGTGGCGCGACCGGCGCGGTCGCGGCGACGGGTGCAGTGGGCGCGACGGGCGCTGCAGCTGCAACAGGGGCCGGAGCGGCGATGGGCCCGCCCGCTGGCGCGGCATCAATCTGCAGGCGCACCGGCGGCGCTGCGGGCTTCGTCTCCAGGGCGGGAGCGCGCACGGCGTCCTGCGGCCGCACCTGCGCGGCCTCCTTGCCCTTCTTGGTTCCGCCGGATTTCTTTCCCTTGACCATATCACTGAGTGCCGTTAACGCATCATTGAATCCTCCGAAAAGTCCGCGTCCGCCGCCTCCGCCGCCGCTCTTCGAACCTGGCATCAGGTTCACGCCGGGAGACCCGCGCACGCCGCTCGCCCGCAACGCCAGGCCGATCGCCGTCGCCCAAAGGATGCCGCTCCGTTTGAATTCCGCCGGATTCGGGAGCGCATCAGCCACCAATGACGTCAGCGGAGTATCGCGAAGCAGTTTCACTTCCGGGAAGTTCGAGTCGATGAACTCATGGATCTGGGGCGTGAGCGCCGCGCCGCCGGCGAGGAGGGCCTTGGAGACCTTGCGCCCGGTCTTGGCTTCGTAGAACGCGATGGTGCGATGCATCTCGTTGATGATCTCGTTCATCGGTTTCTCCATGATGAGGAACAGGCGTCCGTCATCGATGGCCGGATCGAAGCCCGCCTTGCGCCGCAGCTCCTCCGCCTCGGGGAGCGAGATGCCCAGGCGCTGCTCCACGGTGGCGGTCAGCGCGTCGCTGCCCATCATGATGGTGCCGCTCATGCGCAAGGTGCCGCGTTCATGCACCGCGATGGTGGTGGTGCGCGCGCCGATATCCGCCACCAGCACCGGTTCCTCGATGCGCGGGTCGATGAGCGCCAGGCCCGTGGCGCGGGACTCGACTTCCAGGAACAGCGGCTGGATGCCCACGCGACGGAGGACCTCCAGGTAGTCGCGCGCAGCATCCTTGTCCGCTGCGACGAAGAAGATGTCCTGCGACTCCTTTCCGCGCGCAAGCACCTGATACGCCGTGACGGAATGCGCGACTGCGAGCGGGAAGACGTTGCTCGCCTCGAGCGCAACGGCCTTCTCCGCGAGCTCCGGCGTGAGCGTGGCGGGGAAGGTGAACATCTTGGAGTACGTCACCATCTCCGGCAGCGAGACGCCGGCGGCAAGGGAACCATGCCGAGGACCGAACGCCGCATCCACCAGATGCGAGAGGATGCGCGCGAGCGTGTCCTTCTCCTGGATGACGCCGAGTTCCACCGTGCCGGCGGGAAGTTCCGCGCGGACGGCCGTAAGCACGCGAAGGGCGCCCTTCTTTTGGGCGACCACCGCAAGCTCCACTGAGCGATCGGAAATGTCCAAGCCGAATACGTGTTTGGCCATACGAAAAAACGCGCCGTTGAGACGCGTTCATCTTATCACATTTATGGGCGGCGTGGTGGAGGACCCTCCCCGCGTTCGGGTACCCGTTTACGGCGGGTCCCCTTCGGTCCAGGTGTCTATGCCCCAGCCGCTGGCGCTGTTCGCGACGTTCGAGCGCTTTGAGGCGGTGACGGTGACGCGTTTGGTGTAGGAATTGACGATGACGATGGTGGCATTCGCGGTGATGGTACGGGTGGAGCCTGATCCGGATACCGCCACCGTGCAGGAATTGCTGCCGATGGGCACGGTGCCGCCCACGTACCCGCTATTGAGCTTCAGCCGGTGCAGCGCCTCATCCACGCACGAGGCCACCACCTCCCGCGTGGCCTGCTCGCGGTCGAAATCGCCGGACTGCACGATCTCCGTGCGCCCAATGAGCGACGAGGAGATGCCGATGGCCAAAATCAGCGCACCGATGAGCACCACGGTGAGGATCGCGATCAGTCCCCGATTGTCCTCCCTGTTCCCTTGGCGCATATCGTTCATGTTACTCCCCTTTCTCCCTTTCGACCTTTCTCCCTCCGTCTAAGGCCCGAACCCGTGATCCTTGTTCACCTTGGCCGTGGTCTCCCCCGTCGCGCTCTGGTTGTACGTCACGAGCGCGCCGGTGGCGTTGTACGCGGCAACGATATGGATGCGCACTTCCTGCGTTTTCACGCCGGTGGAGAGGTTATCCAGCAAGAACGACGTCACCTTCACTTTGGATGACGTGAGCGGAACGGCGGCCCCGGCGCCTTGCTGCATGGTGAGCTGGCCGTTCGTCACGGTGAAGACGGTGAGGTTGGAGGTGCACGGCGCGTCCGTGCAGAGCGTGAGCGTGCCCGGGTCAGTGGGAGAGAACACGGACGAGGCCGTCTTAATGCCCCACGATTCGCGCACCGCCACCGCCACGCGCGCCGCGGCGAACCGCGCGTTGCGGGACACCTCCATGATGGCCGCGCTCTTGGCCTGCGTCAGCACGAACTCCCCGGCGAACATCGTCGCCGCGGACAGGATGAATCCCACCACCCCGATGTAGATGATGAATTCGAGGAGGGTTGTTCCGCGCTCGTCCGTACGGGCGCGGCGTGCATGCAGGAAGGCCATATCACTTGTGGTACGAGACGGTGATGTCGTTGAAGTCAGGTGTGGCCATGTTGTCGGTGGTGGCGAACGTCGCGCGATACTGCAGGTAGCGCGCGGCCGCGACGGGGATCTGCACGCCAGTGAGCACCGCCGATTCGCTGCTCCATGCCGTCCAGGTACCATCGGGAACGGCCACGTTGCCGGAGCGGAAGGCCACGGTGACGGAGGTGTTCGCCGGAAGCGTTTCCGAGGCGAAGAACGCGTCCCAGGTGGCGCTGCCCGCGTCGGTGTCAAGGACGGAGGAGGTGAAAGTGCCGGCCAGGAAATACGGTCCAGGGTCCTTGATGATCTCGCCGAGTTCACCGGAGATCCAGCCGTCGGTAGGCGCGTACACCGTCAGGGCGTACAAATGCCGGGAAGACGGACTTGCGAAGGACGTCCACGTGGCACCGTCGTATTTGAGGATGACGCCCGTAGCACCGACCGCCCACGCCTCGCTCGCCGAGCGCATTTCCACCGCCTCAAGCTGACCCGTGGTGGGTGAAGTCTGCAGCGCCCAGGTGGAGCCGTTCCATTTGATGATTTTGCCACCCGCGCCGACCGCGAACCCGAGCGATGCGTTCAACATGTGCACGCCTTGGAGATCGGTAGCTACCGGTGATGACATCGTGGACCAGGCCGTGCCGTTCCAGTGCACGATGACGCCACCTTTGCCTACGGCATATGCGTTCGTCGGCGTGATGACGGAGACCGACGTAAGTTCGCTCGCCGTCGGGCTCGCGACGGTCGCCCACGCCGTTCCGTTGTAGTGCGCGATCACGCCACCGACGCCGACCGCCGCACCGAACGCCGCGCCCGCATCCATGGAAACGCTGTTGAGCGCCGAAGCCGTCGGGGAGGACATGGAGGCCCACGCGGTGCCGTTCCATTTGAGGATCGAGCCGGAGTTTCCCACGGCGAAACCCAGGTTGGAGACGATCATGTTCACCGACTTGAGATCACCCACCACGCCGGACGCCTGCGCCGCCCAGACCGTGCCGTTATAGAAGACGATCGTGCCGGCCGAGCCAACCGCCCAGACATGCGTCGTGTCGGTGCCGTTGATGCCGTAGAGCGTGGCACCGGTCACCGCACCGCTCAGGATGGTGACGTCGTTCAATTGCGCGGTATTGATGGCATTGCCGCTGGTGAAAGTGACGCGGTATTGCAGGTAGCGATTCGCCGCGGAGGTGATTGTGGAACCGCCGCCGTTGTTCAATTCCGCGCTCCACGCGGTCCACGTGCCGTCCGGCACCGCCACGGCGCCCGTACGGGTCGCGACGGTGATGGCGGTCGTTATCGGCGCGATGTCGGTCCAGCTCGCGGAGTTCCAAGTCACGCTGGCGCCCGCATCGATGACCG
>JBEEJS010000128.1:0-13616 GCA_041169025.1 Candidatus Parcubacteria bacterium | reverse complement strand
CCGCTCGTGGCGAGCGCCACCTGGTCGCCGGCGTAATACCCGCCCAGCGCCGAAAGCACCGCGTATATCCCCGCGAACCCCAAGATGTTCCCGCCCGCGCCGTAATACCGGTCCGCGACATACGCGACCCCCATCACCAGCCCCGTGCACAGGACGATCAGCAGCCACGTTTTCCGTTTGTTGGAGGCGATGAAATCGTAGGTAGTCATAGGACGGAGGGAGAAAGGTGGAAAGGGTGAAAGCGACGAAGGTCTTCAGGTCAGTTCGTTTCGCGCGGAAATAAGAGAACCGCGGGTGACGCAGGTAGGGGCCCCCGCTCGAAGAATTTTGCAGAGCAAAATTTTCGAGTGGGGAAACCTGCGGCAGGCCCCGCGGCACGCTTCGTTGAGTCGCCGTTAGAATTTGACGGCGACGTTCTGCCTCTCGCCCTCCGCAGCCTCGAAGAACTCGTACTTCTTGAACTGCATCTGCGCCGCCACCACGTTCGTCGGGAACATCATCACCTTCGTGTTGAAGTCGCGCACGTTGGCGTTGTAGAACCGGCGGGAGGCCTGGATCTTGTCTTCTGCATCCTTCAGGTCGTCCTGCATCTGGAGGAAGTTCTGGGAGGCCTTCAGGTCAGGGTAGTTCTCGGAAAGCGCGAACAGCGACTTGAGCGTGCCGGTCAGCGCGTTCTCCGCGGCGGCCTTTTCCGCCGTGGTGCCCGCGTTCATGGCGGCAGCGCGCGCTTCCACGATCTTCTGGAGCGTGCCGGCCTCGTGCGTGGCGTAGCCCTTCACCGTCTCCACCAGGTTGGGGATGAGGTCGTAGCGGCGCTTCAGCTGCACGTCGATGTCGGACCAGGCTTCGTCCACGCGGTTCTTCAGGGTGATGAGGCCGTTGTAGACGCCCACGAGCCAGAGGACGAGCAGCACGACGACGCCGAGCAGGACGACGGCGTAGGTAGGGAGTCCGAACATAGGATTCGCAAGCGGTTGCTTCTGAGCAACCGAATTACTTACTATTATATGAGATTCATGGTACGCCAAATGGGTTGAAATGTGAAGTCTTTGCGGCCTTGGGGGACACTCTGGGGACAGGCAGGGGACAGGCCCATATGATTGGCATCTTCGATTCCGGACTCGGCGGCCTGACGGTCGTCAAAGAACTGATGAAACGCCTCCCCAGGCATGATTTCGCGTACTTCGGCGACACCGCGCGTACGCCGTACGGCACCAAAGGACCCGCGGTCATCAAGCGGTTCGGCGTGGAGGACGCACGGTTCCTGGTCTCTAAGGGCGCGAAGATCATCATCGTCGCCTGCAACACCGTGTCCGCCGTCGCCATCGCGGAGATCCGCGCCGCGGTGAAAGTCCCGCTCTTCGAAGTCGTAGTACCTGCAGTGCTGAAGGCTGCGGCGATAACGGACGGGCGCGTAGGCATCATCGGCACGCGGGGGACAATCGGCAGCGGCATTTACGCGCGACTCCTTGAGGACGCCGCTCCCACGGTGAAATCGTTCGGCCAGGCCTGTCCGCTCTTCGTGCCGCTGGTGGAAGAGGACTGGGCCACCAAGCCGGAAGCGCGGACCATCGCCGCCGCGTACCTGAAGCCGCTCCGCGCCAGGAAGATAGACACCCTCATTCTCGGTTGCACGCACTATCCGTTCCTGAAGCCCGCCATCCGTGCCGCGCTTCCCAAGGGCGTGCGCATCGTCGATCCCGCGCACGAGGTGGTGGAGCAGCTGGCGCATTTCCTTTCCACGCACGCCGCAGTGGACGCCACGCTCGGCAAGCGCGGCGTGCGGCGATTCTACGTCAGCGATGTCACGGCGCATGCCGCCGCCGTCGCGTCCCGTTGGCTCGGCAAACCGGTCGTCCTCGAACATGCTACGATATCCTGATGCTGACACTCATCACGCTCATCATCGTCCTCTCCCTCCTCGTCTTCGTTCATGAAGCCGGGCATTTCATCGTGGCCAAGAAAGCCGGCATCCAGGTGGATGAGTTCGGTTTCGGCTTCCCGCCACGCGCCTGGGGCTTCCGTCGTCGCAAAGGCGGCACGCTGTATTCGCTGAACTGGATCCCGCTGGGCGGCTTCGTGAAGATCAAAGGCGAGCTGGGCGAACATGCGGGCGACAAGGACGCGTTTGGTCACAAGCCGTACTGGGTGCGCGCTCTGGTCCTCGCCGCAGGCGTCTTCATGAACCTTGTCCTTTGTTGGTTCCTGATGACGGTGGGATACATGATCGGGTTCCCGCAGGTGGCGGAGGATCTTTCGCCGAACGCGCGCGTGCGCGAGGCCAAAGTGCAGGTGGAATACGTGCTGCCAGGGTCGCCGGCGGAGAAGGCGGGGATGACGGCGGGGGATACGGTGATCGCGCTCGAAGGCGCGGCCGTGACCGATGCCGACCAGGTACGCAACACCACCGCCGCGTCGCAGGACAAGCCGGTGGCGCTCACGGTGCTGCATGAGGGCGCGCAGAAGACGCTCTCCGTGACGCCCGTGTTCATCAAGGAAAGCGGCAAGGCTGCCATCGGCGTGCAGCTGGTACGCACAGGACTCGTGTCGTATCCGTGGTATATCGCGCCCATCGAAGGCGCGCATGCCACGTGGGTGCTGGGCGGCGACATCCTCACGTCCTTCCGCGATCTCTTCCGGGACCTCGTCGTCAAACGGCAAGTCACGCAAGAGCTTTCCGGTCCGGTCGGCATCGTCTTCATCACCGCTGACGTTGCCGCGCAAGGTTTCCGCCACCTGTTGCAGTTCACCGCCATCCTTTCCCTGAACCTCGCCATCCTGAACATCCTCCCCATTCCGGCTTTGGATGGCGGGCGCCTGGCGTTCCTCATCGTGGAGGCCATTCGCCGCAAACCGAACGGCCGCAAGGTGGAGCAGTACGCGCACGGCATCGGGTTCTTCGTGCTGATGTTGCTGGTCGTGGTCATCACGTTCCATGATTTCGTGCATTTCGGTGGTCGGATTCGTGCCGGGTTCTTGTCGGTGTTCGGAAGGTGACGAATGCGTCCGCGGTAAACGCAAAAACATGAAGGACATACGCAGGGCGCTCTCAAGGCTCATTGCCGACACGGGAACGAACGGGTATCGCCGATGGTATACGCCCGGTCTGTTCGAGACGCATGTCGCGGGTATGCTTCCGAAAGAACTGCGCGTCATCGCGCCGCCTCCGAAAAAAGAAGACAACTACAACTGTTTCATCTACGCCCTCGGGTTGCACAGACGACATGACGTTTTACGGGAGTCTAAGGGGTTCATCTACAGCGCATTTCTGGAAACGCTCATCGCAAAGGGCGAACTCGCAATCGCGCGAAAGCCTGTCGTTGGCGGCATGATCCTCTACCGTAACCCGCGACGGTATGGGAAAGGATTCGCGCATGCTGGCGTCGTGCAAAAGGACGGTAGCATCGTCTCAAAATGGTCGTGGGGCCCACTCATACGGCATGCGGTGTTTGATGTCCCTCAATCCTACGGATCCGACATCATCCATGTCGGGCACGTTTCGCCAGGAAAGGCGTATCGCCTTTGGAAAGCGTACGGTGAGGTTGCGGGCCGCCATTGACAGGGGCGCTTTTCGGCGCTACCGTCGAGGCATCGTCAACTGTTCGCACGAGGAGTCATTTCATGAAAAAAACGGAGCTCATGTTCGGGGTGATCGCGGCTGTCCTTTCCCTGGCGGCGGAGGTGAGGGGAATGCCATGGCTTCAGATTCCGGCAAGCCTGTCGTTCCTCGTCGCGCTGGGATGTTACCTCCGACGACGGCGACGTTCTACTCTCAAGTCATGACACGTATCGCTTCGGACTGACAGCGCCCGCCTGGGTGCTGTTTTCCATATCCTGCCCGTGTCAACCCGCCGCTTGCCCAAACCCCCGATATCAGGTGAAATGACAGTCATCCTCTCCTAAGGCCATGCGTGACCAACTTGAAAAACTCGCCAAGGACATGCTCTCCGCCCTCGGCGGCGTGAAAACGCTCGCCGAACTTGAGGTATTCGAGGTTGAGCGGCTGGGGCGCAAGGGAGAGTTCAACTCGCTTTTGAAGGGTCTCGGTGCCCTCGCGGCGGAGGAGCGTGCTGCCACGGGCGCCCGCGCCAACGAACTGAAACAGGAGGTTCTCGTGGCGCTCACCGCACGCCGGGCGGAGCTGGAGAACGCGTCCGCCGGAGCCCTCGCCGACACCGAATGGCTAGACGTCACCGCTCCGGGCGTGAAACCGCCGGAGGGTCATCTGCATCTGGTGACGCAGGCCATCCACGAAATCACGGACATCTTTTCGCGCATCGGCTTCTCCCGCGTGCGCCATCCGGAAGTGGAGTGGGACTGGTACACCTTTGAGTCGCTCAACATGCCATCCGATCACCCGGCCCGCGACGAATGGGAGACGTTCTTCATGGACGCCCCCACGGATCCCAAGCTCGGCAAGATGGTGCTCACGCCGCACACGTCCTCTGGTCAGGTCCGTGAAATGCAGAGAGGGGAACTGCCCATCCGCATGATCAACATCTCCAAGACGTATCGCCGCCAGATCGACGTTTCGCACACGCCCATGTTCCACCAGTTCGAAGGCCTTTTGGTGGACAAGGACGTCTCCGTTACGCACCTCAAGGGCGTGCTGGATTATTTCGCGCAGCAATTCTTCGGGCCGGAGCGGAAGACACGCCTCCGCCCGTACCATTTCCGCTTCACCGAGCCGTCCTTTGAAGTCGACATCTCCTGCGGCATCTGCGGCGGTACGGCCAAACTCGCGGACGGCACCAAGTGCCGTCTCTGCAAGCAGGGCTGGCTGGAACTCGGCGGCGCGGGCATGACGCATCCTAATGTCTTGAAAGCCGGTGGCATCGACCCTGAGAAGTACGGCGCCTTCGCCTTCGGTTGGGGCGTGGAGCGGACCATGATGATGAAGGCGGGGGTAAGGATCGATGACATCCGGGAGTTGTACAAGAACGATCTGCGGTTCCTCAAGCAGTTTTAGCTCATAGATATGGATGCAGTGGCATGCATGGTCGCCCCTCAAACGCTTGTTACTGCCCTCATCTGGTGCGTGGGTTTCGTGATGGTCGCGTACGTACACCAGTACTTCAGATATCGTCAGGGAACGTATTTCTGGTGGGCGATGGAGCGCACGTTCAAGGGATACAGCAATGCCAAACCTCCTTCTGTCAGCGGGTATTTCCGATTCTTGCGAGAACACGCGTTCGCAGCGGGCATGTACACGGCTTTCCTCATCGTGACCATGATCATCATCGTCTTGTACTACCACTGCATCGTCTATCTGTCGTAATACGGCAGCGTCCGTCATATGAACATCCTCGCCTCGTACAACTGGATCAAAGAACACGTCGCGCTGAAGGAATCAGCCGAGGATTTCGCGCGCGAGGTTTCTTTGTGCGGCCCCGGCGTGGAACGCCTGTACCCGCAAGCCCCGCTGTACGAGCACATGGTGGTCGGCCAGATCGTGAGCGTGAACGCGCACCCGAATCCCAAGGTGACCAAGCTGCGCATCGCCACCGTTGATGTCGGCTCCGAAAAAATGGATTTCGTCTGCGGCGGATCCAATCTCGAACCCGGCATGAAAGTCGCCGTCGCGTTGATTGGCGCGCAGGTGAAGTGGCACGGGCAGGGCGAGCCGATCACGCTGCAAGAGGCGGAGATCCAAGGCGTCAAAAGCCGTGGGATGATTTGCGGCGCCAACGAGATCGGCCTGGCGGAGGCGTTTCCGCATGCCGAGCGCGAAATCCTGGACCTCACCTGGTGCAAAGCCAAGCCCGGCACGGCGCTCGCCAAAGCGCTCGACCTTGAGGACACGGTGATGGACATCGAAGTCACCACCAACCGCCCCGACGCGTTTTCCATGATCGGCCTGGCGCGTGAAGCGAGCGCCATCCTGGGCGGCAAATTCCTGTTCAAGGAAGGCGTGGTGCCGTCGCTCGCCAAGTCCGTGAAGCCGATGCTCCTCTCCACCAAGATCTCCGCGTCCAAACTCTGCACGCGGTACCAGGCCGTGGTCATGACCGGCATCTGCGCCGACCAATCCCCATGGTGGGTGAAGAAGCGGCTCATCATGTCCGGCATCCGCCCCATCAACGCGGTGGTGGATATCACCAACTACGTCATGCTCGAGCTCGGTCAGCCGATGCATGCTTTCGACTACGACAAGATCGCCGGCCATTCGCTCGCCGCTCGCGAAGCGCGCGAAGGGGAGAAGCTGAAGGCGCTCGACGGCAAGACGTATGATTTGAAGCCCGGTCAGCTCGTCATCGCCGACGCCAACGGCCCCGTGGCCATCGCCGGCGTCATGGGCGGAGAGGACAGCGGCGTGACCGACAAGACCACCACCATCATCTTCGAATCCGCCACCTTCAACGAGGTGTCGGTCCGCCGCACCGCTCGCGCGCTGAACCTCCACTCCGACTCCTCGCTGCGATACGAGAAGGGCCTGCCGGAAGATCTCACCGCCGCCGCATTGGCGCGCGCCGTCGAGCTCTGCCAGAAGATCGCCTGCGGCAAGGTGGCGAGCACCGTGCAGGACGTGCGGCCCGCGCCGGCACGCAAAGTGAAATACGCTTTCCGCCCCGCCAAGGCTGAAGCGCTCATCGGCGTGGCCATACCGCGCGCGGAGATGCTTTCCATTTTGAAATCGCTCGGCTTCGGCGTTTCCGGCACCGGAAAGTCGGTGAACGTCACCGTGCCGTACTGGCGTGCGCATGACATAGAAGGGGAGCGGGATCTCATCGAGGAGATCGCGCGCGTGCACGGCTATCACAACCTCCCGTCCGTCATGCCCGTGGGCGAGATCCCGGTCCGTCCGGTGGACGCGATGATTGCCGCCGAGGATCACGCCAAGCACTTCTTCCGCGCCGCCGGTTTCACGGAGCTGGTGACGTACTCCATGACGAGCGCGGACACGCTGGCCAAGGCCGGACGCGACCCCAAGGACTGCCTGCGCATCAACAACCCGCTGTCGTCGGATTTTGAGTTCATGCGCCGCAACCTGATTCCGGGCGTGCTGGAGATCATCAAGCAGAACGAGGGCTTGTTCCCGTCCGCTCGCGTCTTTGAAGTCTCGCGCGTATACATCCCGCGCACCGGCGATCTCCCGCAGGAGCGCACGCGCGTGGTGGCTGCCGTGTACGGTCCGCAGTCGGAAGGTGCCGCGCTGCTTGCGGAGGCCAAGGGACTTCTGGAAGCGTATTGCCCCACCGTTGGCGCTGGCTTTGCCGAACTGGACCGCGCGCCCATCGCCGAGCGTCCGCTCTGGCACCCGGGCCGCAGCGCCGAAATCAACATCGCCGGTAGCGCCGTGGGTGTGCTGGGCGAGATTCATCCTTTGGTCCTGAAGAAATTCGGCATCGATGGTCGCGTGGCCGTCCTCAGCTTTGATCTGACCTCGCTCAAGGAGCAGTGCCACGTGTCCCGCCAGTACGTGCCGGTCCCGCTCTTCCCCGCATCCAAGCGCGACATCGCCGTGGTGGTGGACAAACGGCTGGAGTACGCGGCGTTGGTACGCGAGGTGCGCGCGGCCGCGCACGCGCTCGGCTCCGTGGAGTTCCTTAGCGCCTACGACGGCAAGGGGATTCCCGATGGCAAGAAATCCGTGGCACTGCACTTGGAGTTCTCCGCGGCGGATCGGACGCTCACTTCCGAGGAAGTGGAGGGCGAGGTCGCGGCGGTGTTCGGCGCGCTGAAGGAGAAACTGGGGGCGGAGGCGCGGGCATAGCGCCGCAAGCACACAGGCGTAAGAAAGGTCCGGCCCCGCGCCGGATCTTTTGCTATACTGAACCCACCCCACGCCCCCGCCCGATATTTAGCGGCGGAGCGCGAACGCAACATCGTATGGACCTCTCCGGCTTCTCAATCAACTACGTCGCAGTCTTCGTCGCGGCCATCGCCGCGTGGATCGTCGGTTACCTGTGGTACACGGTCATCTTCGTCGGCATGTGGCGCAAGCTCATGGGCGTCACACCGGAAATGGTCGCGGCGCACAAGGCGCAAGGGAAAAGCATGATGCCCATGATGGTCATCTACTTCCTCTCCGCGTTCGTCATGGCGGACGTCATGGCGTACAACGTCTGGATCTGGAAGGCCGGTGATTTCATGATGGCGCTCCAGGTGGCGTTCTGGCTCTGGCTCGGCTTCTCCATGACCACGCGCCTCGACCAGGCGGTGATGGACATGGACAAGAACAAGAACGGCTGGAAGCTGTTCGCTCTGGACTCCGGTTACCGCTTGGTGGCGATGATCGTCTGCGCGGCAGTGCTGGCGATGTGGAAGTAGTCCGCATAGAGCCTCAAGAGCGGCCCCCGCAAGGGGCCGCTTTTTCGTCGCGCGACTGTCATGCGACAAACCGTTGACATGAGGCCCGAATATCGCTACGTTGCCAGAAGTCCGTCACGAAAGGAGTCACTGATGCCCGCGTTCTTCGAACACCAAGCCACCGACCTCGATCTCGCCGCCGCGTCCCTGCATTCATGCATCGCGATGCGTTTTCCGGACACGCTCGGCAAGACCGACGTGGCGTACGCATACGGGACCGCTCGCGCCTGGGCAGCAGCCGTCATCGGCTTCAGCACGGAGGAGATATCGACCGATGTCACCGCCGAGTGGATCATCGCCATGATCAAGAACCGACCGGACGCGCTGCCGAACAACCCGCTCGCCAAGAGCCGGTTCGAATCGGCATGCGTACGAAACGGCGTCCCGCCGGCCATCGCACTCGCCGCGCTTACCGCGCTCCGAACGTCGGCCGGAACGGAGTGGTTCCCCGAACCGTTCCTCCGTATGCTGCGGAACGACTTGGCCCTTGCGCAAACGCTCGTCGCGTAGGGATATGGCAAACCAACGGCACGCACGAAAGGACACGAGATGACGACAGATATCGACCGGAAGATGGCGCAAGACGCGCATGTATATAGCAGGACATTGGAGCGTATCGGACCGGAACTGCAGCCGTTCGTCGAAGAGGCGATGCGGGACATGGTCGGGAAGATGCGCTTCGATCCCATGCCTGGCGCCGTGCGCTGGCAAACCGTCATGACCGCGCCTGCCGCCGCCGTCCTGACGCTGACAAATTGGCATATGAAGTCCGGCGGACGATTCGTCATCGCCGGTCTCATCCTCGCCGACGCCTTCAAGTACGGTCTCCTCGGCCTCGCACCGTCACCAAAATCGTACCTTGCGAACTTGCTGACCAGCGCCCGCGATATCGCCATGGAGAGCGCGAGCATCTGGAGTCGGAACGTCGCTCGCACTTTGGTGGAACGCGCGGATGCTCCGGTTTTCTTGGAAGCCGCCGCCTACGTCGTCATGTCAGGCTCTGGCCTATGCGTAGACGATGACATCCGGCAGCGCATCGCGAACGAAGCGGAACTACGCGAACTGCCTGCCCCCGTCGTCGTATCGGCCATGGACCGTGTCCGTGACACGCTACCGCCCGGCCAGGCGTTACCGGAAACGCTCTCTCTGCTCCTTGGGCTGGACCTTCACCACGCGGCGGGGCGTTGGGAACGTCGCAAGCGTCGAGAACTCAAGCGTGCCCAAGACGAGGCATCCAAAAAGACCGATTGATCACGCAAAAGCCTTCCCTCTCGGGAGGGCTTTTTTCCTGCGCGTCCGACCCCACCCCGCACGTGACACGATCGGACATCGGCGACCCGACCCCATTGCCGCCACCTGGCGCACCCCACCCCGTATTTGCTATACTCCCCACGTAACCACCTTGTCCCTTCCCGCGTATGCTCCCTATCACCACCAGCAAGGATCTGCTCTTCGTGGTCCTGGCGTTCTGCGCCTTGTGGATCACGGTCTTCCTGTCCTGGCTCCTGTACTACGTCATCGCCATCCTGCGCGATGCCGAGTCTTTGGTGCATACGGTGCGGCACGCCACGGAGAAGGTCGATCGGCTCGCGAGCATCGTCCATGAGAAGTTCGACCGCTCCGCCGCTTCATTCTCCATGATCGCCACCGCGCTCAAGGAGCTCATCGTCTGGGGCATCCGTGAACGTGCCAACATGGGCGGGGATGAGCCAAAATCCCGAAAGCGAAAATAAGACGGAACTCCACGGAAGCCGGGCCAAAATGCCCGGTTTTTTGTGCTTAAATGAGGCATATTATACGCTTGTCAGGCACCCTTGACGAAAGCGCAAGAATATGATAAGAAGTCCCTGTCCGCCCGAAGGGGGAATCATGGACGCAAAAGGAGCTTTTTCAATGGCTGACGGAAACGTTGCCACACGCATCTTCGCCACAAAGGCCGTGAAACTACCGGCACTGAACGTGGGCTACGTCACCATGGCCGAGCTGCTGGACGACCAGCAGATCCAGGGGCTCCGTGACGAATACCTCTCGCTCGTGCAGAGCATACTCGTGAACGGCTACGATCACGAGCTGCAGTACGCGGTGGCTGCCGGCGTGCAGTACTGGCGCTTCCGCCTGTATGGCACGCTCAAGCACACGACCTCGGATCTCGATATCGCGCGCCGCGTGGTGGAACGGCTGAAAGGCCTGCTTCTGCAGCGCCCTGTCGCCTGGTTCGAATTCCTCACCGAGGACGTCGGCATGGCCGATGATTCCAAGGTGGCGGTGTTCAAACCGCTCTCGCCGTTCAAGGACAACATCCTGCTGTACTCGCGTCTCGATGACGCCTGCATGGTGGGGGACGTGGAGCCGCTCATGCGACTCGTCGCCACGCGGCCGTGCAAGACCTTCCCGGTCTTCGAGCGGCAGATCCTGCCGAGCGGTAAGACGAAGGGGACGTACCTCTTCTGCGCCCTGGCGGTGACGCCATCGCAGGCGTAGCGCAGAACGCATTCTCATGGAGCCGGCCGTCACTCGACGGTCGGCTTTTGCAATATTAAGGCCGTTTTCTGGCCCAGTTGTCATGTATTATTGACAAATTTCCCTCTAAGGTGTACCCTCAAATGTCGCGCCCGGCATGAATACCGGCCGACAAACATCGCAACAAACACCCACGGAGAGTGAAATGGCACGGAATGCAATGACTGCGGCTTTGCCGCTGTGTCTCTTGTTCTTGGCATGTGGTGGCGCGGGCGGTCCCGCGGCCATGACAGCGGCCCCTCATGCGGGTTCGGCAGCGCCGGAAGTCGATGCGGGTTCGCCCTATGAACCCGAAGTCGATGCCGGCCAGCCGGATTCCGGCGCCTCGGATGCCGGTCCAGTCGATTCCGGGACGACGGTCGCGGAGGTCACGGATGCCGGTACTGCGGATGGCGGCGCGGATGCCGCACCGCCTGTTCCGCCACCGGTGTTCCTTCCGCCGCATGCCGTGGCGCTCACGGACGACGCCGCGGGCACCTGCTCGCTAAGGTTCGCTACGTCGTACTACCTCACGACCTCGTACGCGCAACTGCGCGGCGAGCCGATGGGGACCAACGCCGGACTGCCTGGCGTCTCGCTCTCGCACGGACCGGCGTTCACCAAGGATATCGCGACGACCACCATGACCGCGACCTTCGCGGCCAAGGATCTCGCGGCTTCCGCAGGAACGCACGAACTGACCATGCGCTCGTTCAAGACAGCGGAAGACGCCGCCGGAACGGATGAGAGTCTCGCCGTGCTTTGGGCCTGGTACGACAGTCCGACGAACGCGCTCCATACGCACCAGGCGGACCTGGCGTTCCTGCACTGCCGCTCGTGGGATCCCGCGAGCAAGATCTGGACCGCCCTGGCCGACGACCACTGCCGCGTCCGCACGATACTGACCGTGACTGGCGGCGCGCACCCCACGTGCGCCTTCGCTCCGGACGGCAACATGACGTCGTTCGATGGCACGGCGACGATCACGCAACCCGCTCCGGGAGTGACGCCCGCCACGCCCTGACCCTCGGTACACGGCCCTTCCTCGCATCGCGGGGGAGGGCTTTTCATTTGCCGCGCCATGCGCTAGCGTCAAAACGGAGGTGCGTCATGTCAGGACTGCGAGTCATCCCGTTCACGGCTGAATTCGATGGCGTCAGCGGAGAGCTCACCCTGCGCGGACGCTACGGGCGGACGCTGCCGGAAAGGGTGGCGCTCGCGCAGGAACTCCGGAAGGTCGCCCAGTACGCCGATTCGCTTGGTGGCGTCATCCTGGTCACGGCGAAAGACGCGCTCTTCGATGAAGATGGCGTGGCGGCGTGGATCGCTTGCGTCGAACGCGAGATCCCGCAGGTGCGCGTGCACTATCGCGAGAGCCAGTTGGCCATGGCCCTGGCGCACGATCGCGGCTTCCGCGGGACGAACTCCTACTTCTACGGCAGCTACGTCCCACGCGACTCGCAGCGCCCGCCGAGCTGATCAGTGCGCGACCCGTCGAGCGGATCCCCGGGCACCCGCGGAGCTGAACGCCGAGCGTCATCGCGGCAAATGCGAATCGCAAAAGCCCCCTCGCTTGAGGGGGCTTTTTTCGTGCCGCGCCGCGCATTGCGCCGCGCGCTATGCCGCCTTCGATGGCGCCGCTTCGTCGTGCGCCAGCAGCGCGTCCATCTCCGCCTGATGCGCCTCGATCACCGCGAGCGCCTTGGTGAACAGCGACCGCAGCACCGGAGGATATCCTGGCGCGCTTTCCACTTTGGCGCGCGTGCGTGACACCGCCTCCGCGTGCGACATGCCGCCGCGTCCGCGGAACGCCTGGTACTTGTCGATCACCTGTAAAATCTCGGCATACGCGAATTCCTCGATGTCCGGCGAGTTCTCCGCGAGCCCGTTCAGGTCCAGGCCTGCGGGATTCTTCCCGTCCAGCAGATGGTGCGACGCCGCGGCCGTGATCACGACGGGGTCGATGTCGTTGCTCGCTTCCTGCTTGAGGATGTCGAGCGTCCATTCGGCGTGCCTGCGCCAGAAATCGAGCATCTTCTCGTCCTTGGCGAAGATGCCTTTTTCCGCGAGCGCCGCGACGATGCCCTCCGCGCCTTCCATGCCCGTCTCCTCAAGGAAATCGGCAATGGTTTTCATGGAACCGTCGGGCTTGAACGCGTTGAACGGCTTCGTGGGAACGATGAACAGTTTCTGCACCGCGTCATGGAACGGGCCTTCTTCCCCGGCCGGGCCGGATTTGCCGATGTCGGTCAAGAGCCCCGCGCGCTGCAACCGCTCGGGCGTCTCGTCCGTCAGGTGGAGCGCTTCCTTGAAATCGGGGAACAGCGCGCCAGCGATCTTGGCGATGTCCACGTTGTCATCGAAGTGCGTGCTGATCTCCGTGAAGCGCTCCAGGAGGTGCGGGTGCTTCTCAAGATCGAGCCCGATGTGCAGCGACTCCACGGCTTCCGACACCTCCGCTTCCGTGGGGTGCTGGGGTTCGGTGTCCCGCGCGGACTCGATCGGGGGGATTTCGGAATGGCGGAGGTTTTCACTCATATGACGGTATTCTGTCGGTTTTCACCGGTTCGGACAAGGGTTAGGGATGCCAGGCGAAAAGCGTCTGCTGGATCGGACAAGGAGTAACGGCGTTGCATGAAAAAGCCCCGCATCGATCGATGCGGGGCTTGGCGCTTCAGAAGTACTTGAGGCCGCGACCGTCCGTATTCCCGTTGGCGGATGGCGGCGGTTCGTCGGGTGCGGCTGGTGCGGAGCCGTACGTCGGCCGGGCAGACGGTCCCGTCGTCAGGAACGTGGCTTTCCAATCG
>JBEEJS010000127.1:0-4928 GCA_041169025.1 Candidatus Parcubacteria bacterium | reverse complement strand
GTCACCGGCGACACCGTGGGCGATCCGTACAAGGACACCGCTGGCCCGGCAATCAACCCGATGATCAAGATCCTGAACATCGTGGCGCTGCTCATCGTCGGCCTGATGATCAAGTAACCATGGCGAACGGAACCCCGCCTTTGCCGGCGGGGTTTTCGTTTGTACGTTCCGGCCCCATCCGCTAGGCTCTCCATACGAACTTCCACAAGGAGACGCGTATGGATTTCGGAGATGGACTGTTCCTTGGCGTGATTGGCGTCTGCATCGTCGCGATCATCACGGATGTCATCGAGCAATGGCGTGCACGTCGCAAGGATGACCAATGAGGCGTCCGCCATTCCTGCTCATTTCCTTCGTCGGCATCTTTTCCTTCTTGCAATTCGTCGTTCATGCCCCTCGCTTCGCCTTCATCCTTGGAGGCGCATTGGCGGGATTGATCGCCGGCATCCTGCACCGACGCGCCTCCCGCCGCGACCCGCCACCATGACAGCATCGTCATTCATGAAAGCGCATCCGTATCGGGTGCGCTTTTTCACTGTTCGTGCGGCCCAGGGATGACGAAAACTGCCTCAATACCGTTTGACAGTACCTCCCAAATCCCCTATCCTCCCAAGTCATATCGCCTTAACCTTTCATATGGCCTACACCATCAAGAACCTCCCCAAAGGCATGGTCGAAATCGCGGTAGAAGTATCGCAGGATGAACTGAAGCACCACCTTGAGAACGCCGCCCGCCACATCTCCGAGGCTCGTCCGTTGGACGGCTTCCGCCCGGGCAAGGCGCCGTACGAAGCGGTCGCCCAGCGCTACGGCGAAATGGCCATTTATGAAGAGGCCATCCAGAACGTGGTCCGCAAGTTCTACGTGCAGGCCGTGACCGAAGCCCATCTCCACACGTACGGCCAGCCGAGCATCAACGTCACCAAGCTCGCACCCGGCAATGCCGCCGAGTTCACCGCCACCGTGGCCGTGATCCCGCACGTGGAAAAGCTGGCTGATTTCCGCAAGTTCAAGGTGGAAGAGAAGGCGCCGAAGATCGAGGACAAGCAAATCGAGGACGCGCTCAAGGAGATCCAGAAGATGCAGACCACGGAGGTGCTCGCCGAGCGCGAATCCAAGGCCGGCGACAAGGTCGTCGTCGACATGGACCTCTCTCGCGGCGGCGTGGCGCTGGAAGGCGGCCAGGCCCGCAACCACGGCATCTTCATCGATGAGGAGTACTACATCCCCGGCGTGAAGGAGCAGGTCATCGGCGTGAAGGCGGGCGACGAGAAGAAATTCACCGTCACCTTCCCGAAGGACCATTTCCAGAAGCATCTCGCCGGACAGGACGTCGATTTCGCGGTGACCGTGAAGCAGGTGTTCGAGCTGCAGAATCCCCCGCTGGATGACGCGTTCGCCGCCAAGCTCGGTCAGGGCGATATGAAGACGCTGCGCGAGCGCATCCGCAAGAACATGGAAGAGGAGGCCTCCACCAAGGAGCACCAGCGCGCCGAACTCGAGCTGCTCGAGAAGCTGGCCAAGGATTCCAAGTTCGGCGAGATTCCCGAGGTCATCCTCAACGATGAGACCGACCGCATGCTGGACGAGTTGAAGCACAGCATCGCCGAGCGCGGCCTGGCTTTCGAGGACTACCTCTCCAGCATCAAGAAGAGCGCCATCGATCTCAAGCTGGAATTCTCCGCGCAGGCCGTGCAGCGCGTGAAGACCGCCATCCTGATGCGCGAGATCGGCGAGAAGGAGAACGTGGAGGTGAGCGAAGCGGACGTCGCCGACGAGATCGCCCACCACGTGAACGAGCACTCGCACTCGCCGGAAGAGCAGGAGCGCTTCCGCAGCGAGGACTACCAGGACTACGTCCGTTCCACGATGCGGAACCGGAAGGTGCTGGAACTGCTCGCGGGTTCGATCGTGAAGAAGTAGCGCTTCCGAGACGCGTTGCGACGCAGGAGGAAACGAAAGACGCGGGGCATGATGCCTCGCGTCTTTCGTTATCATCACGACAGCGGCTTGGGCGGCTGCTGCGGACTGACTGACTCGTGCGTTCCTGCTGGCGGCTGCGGCGCCTGCGGAGCCGCTTCAGGTGGCGGCAGGTCGGGCAAGCGCGTGATCGGCTGCACGACTTCCGCCGGCCTCAACGCGACATCCATCGTGACGAGCCTGTTCGCGCCCTTCTTGTCGGCGGCGGGCGCCACGGGGCCCTTCTGCTCCTTGGCGTAGCCGGGCTTCTCGTACGTCACCACGTAGGTGTTCTCGCCCACCAGGAAGCCGTAGCGGCCGAGGATGTCCGTCACCTGCGTCTCGAGCAGCTTGTTGAAGCGCGTGTCGAAGATGCGCACGATGGCGTTCTGGAGCGGCCGGCGCGTCTTCAGGTCATGCACCGTTCCCCAGTTCTTGGGGCGGGACGGCACCGCCAGGCGGTGGAACAGGCCGTACGCCATGACGTTGGCGGTGAGCACGGCCAGCACCCACGGCTGCGGGCTGATGATGGCGGCGCCCGTCATGGCCAGGATGGAGATGAGGCCGAGGCTCTGCTGGAAGCGGCGACCGATGCCCTCGAAGAGCACGCGGTTCATCGACTTCTCCGCGACGACCGCCGGGTCGAGCGGCAGGTTGGCGGTGAGCGTCACCTCTTCCGTGACGGAGATGTTCTCGCCGTGGTTCACGTCGAGGAACGCGCCGTCCTCCTTCTGGGTCGCGAGGAGCGCGGACGGGAAGGCGAAGCCCGCCTTGACCACGGAGATCCGGTATTCGCCGCGGCCGACGATGAAGAAGTACCGGCCGTCCTTGTCGGTCACGACGGAGCGGATGATGCGGCCGGTCCTGGCGTCGAAGAGGCGGACGATGGCGAGGTCGATGGGGAGCTTGGTGAGCGCGTTGTACGCGACGCCCCACTTCTTGCGCTTCCTACGGCCGAAGAGCTGCGCGGGATGCGTGAGGAGCGAATACAGGTACATGAGGTACGGGGCGGCGTTGGCGGCGGTGCCGACGGCGACGTCCGTGGCCATGACCGAGGTGATCGCCGGGACGGCAATGGAACGCGTCTTCTGCTCGACGATGGGGTTCTCGGCGAAGTCGCGCGTCTGGCTGTATGAGACCTTGGTCGCGAACGCCACGGTCTGGAGCGCGTCACCCAGGTTTTTCACCTCCGGCGGCAGGCGCACGATCTCGACCTGGTTCGGGATGACGTTGGACGCCGGGAACGCGAGCGTCTCCTTGGGGAGGAAGCCTTCCGCGTCCACGCGGAGGCGGTACGTGCCGGACGGCACCACGAAGGCGAAGGCGCCCTTCGCCGCGGACTCCTGCGGGTTGCGCTGGCCGGCGGCCGCGCCATCCCAGAAGCCGTAGCTGGCGCCGGTGTCGGTGAAGACGGTCACGCGCGCGCCAGCGACGGGGACGCGGGTGCCGCCGATCGTCTCATACACCATGCCCGGCGGGCTGATGACGAGGTGGTACCGCACCGAGTCGCTCGAGGCGTCGTCATACGTCACGGTGAGGCTCATCACGTGCTCGCCGACGTCGGCGGGCGCGGTGAAGAAGGTCGTGAAGCTGCCCGTGGGGGCCATGGGATACACGGTCCCGTCGATGACCATGGCGGCCGCGACGATCGGCTTCAGGATGGAGGAATCCGGCAGGTGGGCTTTGACGCGGGTGAAGGGATACACGGTGAGTTCGTCGGCGTTGACCGTGAGCGGGGTCTGCGCGTCGCCGGCGAAGAACTCCAGGTCATCGGGCTGGAGGTGGCGGATCTCAGGGACGACGGGCGCGATGACGCCGGTCGATGGCGTCGGTGCCGGCACCGGCACCGGTTCCGGCGCGGGCGGAGGCGGCGGGACGGTACAGTCCTCGGCGCAGCTCGTCGCGGACTCGCCGGACTCGCAGATGCCGTTGCCGCAGATCACGCTGGCAGTGACGCCGGCACGCGCGGCGCAGATGCCGGACGCGCAGATCTCGTTGGAGGCGCAGGTGTGCGTCTCCGTGCTGATCGTTGCGGGGTCGAAGCAGTACTGCTCGTTGAGCGTGTTGCCGTCGACGCAGGTGTCGGAGAGGCTGGTGCCGTCGTACGTTGCGGTGCCGAAGGCGCCGTAGTCGCGGCCGGCGTCGGAGTCGCTGCAGGCTGCGGGCGGGGGCGCGGTCACTTGCGGAGCGGGCGCCTGCGGCGCCGCCGCCGGAGCGGGAGGCGGGAGCGCTGTGGCGGGAGCCGGGACGGGCGCCGGGACCACGATGGCCACGGTCGCGGGCGAGGCGTAGTTCGAGGCGGCGTCGAAGGCGAAGGCGGAATAGTAATAGGTGGCGCCGAGGGGGACGGCGGCGTCAACGACGGTCGCGGCCGTGCCCGTGTACACCGCCACGCCGTCTTGGGCCGTGGGCGCCACGGAGCCGGCGCGGCGGACCACGGTCACGCCCGCGAAATCGGCGTCGGACGGGTTGGTCCAGGTCAGCGTGACGTCAGCGTCCTTCCGGGACGCGGCGAGGCCCGTGACCGGACCGGGCGCGGTGACATCGATGACCGGCGGAGGAGACGACGTCGTGAAGGTGAAGTCGCCGCTCCGGGCCAGGTTGGCGGCGGCGTCGGCGGACGCGACGCGGAAGTGGAACGTCGTGGCCGAGGCGAGGCCGGTCAGCGTGAGCGAGTGCGCGGTGACGAGCGGCGCGTCGGAGAGCGTCACGCCATACGCGGAGGTCGCGCCGAAGTCGACCGCCGAATCGGCCGGCTCGTCGGTGTTCCAGACGACGGTGACGCCATCAAGGGTCGCCGACGTCGTCGCGATGCCGGAGATGACCGGCGGCGCCACGTCCGGCGGCGCGGCGGTCGTGAAGGACTGGTCCGCGCTGCAGCCCTGGTTGCCGGCGGAGTCGGTGGCGCAGGCCTGGAAGTGGTACGTGGTGGCGCTCGCGAGCCCGGAAAGCGCGAAGGCGTGATCGAC
>JBEEJS010000126.1:0-4356 GCA_041169025.1 Candidatus Parcubacteria bacterium | reverse complement strand
GATGGCGCGAGTGCGAAGAGCGCGGTGGCACCACGCTATCGGATCGATTTCGCCCAGCCCCAGCGCGCCGTGTCGCCGGGCCAGTTCGCCGTACTGTATGCGGGGGAGGAATGCCTCGGGGGAGCGGTGATCGCGTCGGCGGCGTGATCGGGGCAGCAGAAATCGCATCGGCGTCGTCACAAGGCGGAGGTTGACTTTTCGGCGTTTTTCTGGTACGCATACCGCGTCCGCCGCATTGGCGGTACGCATCGGAGGCCACTCATGTTCAGCATCATTTTCGCGGTCGCGTTCTTTTTCGCCTTCATGCATGCGCAGCGCACCGGCAAAGCCTACCTCTGGGTCATCGTCGGTCTGATGGGCGTCGTCGTCGGCCTCGGTGGTGCGTTCGGACTGTTGTTCGCGCACTCGATGAACGGGCTGATCAACCTCGCCGTCGGCGGATACGTGTCGTATCGCGCGGCTAAGGCGCTCCGTCTCATCCGTTGAACGACGCGCGCACGGCAGAAAGGAGTTCCACGTGTTCACTGCATTCGTCAGTCATCTGTCATGGATCGTCACCTATGCTGACGTGTTCATCCTGTACGCCGCCACATGCGGCGTCTGCGCGCTCCTGATGTTCGGCTGGGCGTATGAACACGGTGCGCATCGCAAGGTCCGCGCCATCGCGTACGTGCTCTTCCTCGGCGGCCCGTGCACCATGGCGTTCTCGTTCCTCCACACCTACGCGAAGCACCGCCACGGGTATTTCGGCGACTATGTCACCTTCGTCCTCGGGTTCATCTGGATGGTGTTTGGCACCATGGAAGCGGGGTACCTGCACAAGGTCGCCGATGCCATAGAGGATCACTTCAAGGAAAAATACGGCGAATAAGCTTCTCCTCTGCCATCCTGGGTTCCCGCCCCAGGATGGTTTTTTATTCGTGGCCCCATCGATATGTCTGACTCCCTTGACAAGTCACGGCGTTTCGGGTACGGTCCGCCTAGCGTCGCTCGTGGCGCATCAACAAGAAGGCGAGCGTGCCGACCATTCATTCCCTCCCCCTGTTCTTTCTCGTCGGCTTCTACGTCCTGGCACGCCTCACCAAGTGGCGTGGCGCCTGGATGGGAGCGTTCCTGTCCGCAGGCTTGCTGATGTGCCTAAGCATGTCCACGGTGTTGAACCGGCACGGGCACGACATCGTCGCCAACGCGACGCTCATCGTCGGCGTGGTCCTGACCGGACTCATCGGCTGGCGTCTCAAGCGTTGAGCGCTGCCGAAATAAAACTTCTCCTCCGCCGTCCTGGGTTCCCCCGCCCAGGACGGCTTTTTTATACCCAATGCCGGTTCCAATTTTTGCCGCCATGCGATAAACTGTCTCAAGACCGCGCAACGTATCGCCTCCAATATTGCAATCATCAACCCATCTATGGAACCGCAATCCACCCTCAAGACCTCCACCAAGATCATCGCCGTCGCCCTGCCGCTGGCGCTCATCCTGGTCGGTGCCGGTTGCATGGATAAGCTCTCCGCCGCCAAGGACTCGCTGTCGAACGCCGGCAAGCAGGTTTCGAGCGCCACGGATAAGCTGGTGAAAGCCGCCGCCACGCCGGTGACGAAGCCGCTCAAGATCCTGGAGAAATCCAAGGCGGACATCTCCGTCATCCAGGCGCGGAAGAACGACCAGGACGATCAGGTGGCGGACGATCTGCCGGTGGGCATGATCAAGACCGGCGCGGGCAAGGGCGGCGACGCCGTCGGTTGCGGCGACACCGTGGTGATGACGCCCGTCCATCGTGAGGCGCAGACGGACAATTCGCTTTCCGACCGGCTCATCACGCTTTTCGCGCAGAAATCGTCTTCGGTCGCGAACGGCCTGTACAACGCGCTTTGGGGTTCCTCGCTCGCGGTGGACAAGATCGTGAGCCATGACGGCGTGACGACCGAGGTCTACCTGAAAGGCAGGATTGTCTCCGGCGGCGCTTGCGACGTGCCGCGCATCAAGTCGCAGATCGAAGCCACGGTGGCGCGCACCAAGCCGGATTTCAAGATCTTCCTGAACGGGACGGAGAAGGCGTATCGCTGCATGGGGGATTCGAGCGGGCAGTGCAAATAACCGCCGCACACGGATGCCGTCCTGCCCGGCCGCAGGACGGTTTTCATTTTCCCGCGCATGCGCTACCCTCAAATCTGAAACCGAACCGCATGAACCTATGACCGGCAATGACATCCGCGCCGCATTCCTGAAATTCTTCGCGTCCAAGGGGCATAAGATCATCCCCTCGGCTTCTTTGATTCCCGAAAACGACCCCACCGTACTCTTCACCACTGCCGGCATGCACCCGCTGGTGCCGTACCTGATGGGCGCCGAGCATCCGGAAGGAAAGCGCCTGGCCGACGCGCAGAAATGCGTGCGCACCGGTGACATCGACGAAGTGGGGGACAACCGCCACCTCACGTTCTTCGAGATGCTGGGGAACTGGTCGCTGGGTGACTACTTCAAGAAGGAGGCTATCGCCTGGAGTTTTGAAATCCTCACCGGCAAGGAGTGGTTCGGGCTGGATCCGGCGCGCCTGTACGTCAGTGTCTTTGAAGGTGATGCCGTGGCGCCGCGCGATGAGGAATCCATCGGCATCTGGCAGGAGCAGTTCAAGACCGCCGGCATCGACGCACGCGTGGGCGAGCGGATTTTTGCATACCCCAAAGGGAAGAACTGGTGGGGTCCGGCCGGTCTGACCGGTCCGTGCGGGCCGGATACGGAGATGTTCTATGACACGCTCGCGCTCCCGGACGCCGCCGCGCACGCCGGTCATTGGACCGGAACGGAAGCTTGTCACCCCAACTGCGACTGCGGCCGCTACGTGGAGATCTGGAACGACGTCTTCATGCAGTACTTCAAGAACGCGGAAGGCGCGTTCGAGCCGCTGGCGCAGAAGAACGTGGACACCGGCATGGGCCTGGAGCGCATGGCCATGATGCTGCAACGCGTCCCTACAGTGTTTGAGACCGATCTGTTCTCGCCGATCATCGCGCGCATCGAGGAACTGTCCGGCAAGGCGTACCAGGCCGAGGGCGGGTTCGTCAGCATCGGCGCGGTGCTCACCGGCGATGCGGCCGCGCGCGACGTGGAACGCGAAGCCACGCTCCGCGCCATGCGTGTAGTGGCCGACCACCTCCGCACCGCCACCTTCATTATCGGCGACCCGCGCGGCATGGGCCCGTCCAACACGGACCAGGGCTACATCGTGCGCCGCCTCATTCGCCGCGCGGTGCGCTTCGGTCGCCAACTCGGTATCCAGGGCGTGTTCACTCCGCAGGTGGCCGAGGTCATCGTTGACATGTACGGCGCGCACTACGGCGAGCTGGTGAAGAACCGGGATCGCGTGATGCAGGAGCTGCGCGCGGAGGAGGAGAAGTTCTCTGCGACGTTGGAGCGCGGACTCAAGGAAGCCATGAAAGCGCGCGACGAGCATGCAGCGGCGGGGGAAATCCCGGGCGCGGCCGCATTCTTCCTGTACGAATCCTTCGGCTTCCCCAAGGAACTCACGGAGGAAGTCACCGGCAAGAAGGTGGTGACCGCGGAATGGGATGCAGCAATGAAAGCCCACCAGGACAAATCCCGCGCCGGCGCGGAGCAGAAATTCTCCGGCGGCCTCGCCAACCATTCCGAAATCGTGGTGCGCCAGCACACCGCCACGCATCTCCTGCACAAGGCGCTCCGCACCGTGCTGGGCGATCACGTGGAACAGAAGGGGAGCAACATCACCGCGGAACGCCTGCGGTTCGATTTCTCGCATCCGGTGAAGATGACGCCGGAGGAAATCGCCAAAGTGGAAGCGATCGTGAACGAGCAAATCGTCAAAGATCTCCCGGTACACTTCGAGATGCTTACCGTTGACGAAGCCAAGGCATCCGGCGCCATCGGCCTCTTCGAAGACAAATACGCCGCGCTCGGCAACAAGGTGAAAGTGTACATGGTGGGCTCCCCCGAACAGGGCTACTTCTCCAAGGAAATCTGCGGCGGGCCGCACGTGGAGCACACGGCGCTCGTCGGGAAGTTCAAAATCCAAAAGGAAGAAGCGTCTTCCGCGGGGATCAGGCGGATAAAGGCGGTGGTGCAGTAACGCGCTACAAAGGACAGGAAAGCAAAAGGAAAAGGGCGGCCCAGCAGGCCGCCCTTTCGCGTATCGGAATGTCCTTCGCCGTTCACCCGTCGCTGCCCATGTTCATCTCGGCGAAGTACAGGATGATGGTCAGGCCGTAGTGGGCCTCCCGAATCACCTGGATGTGCTCGACCTTCACGCCGTGCGGCAGTAAGTCTTCGTTGACGAACGCCTGCGCCTCACCCATGGATTTCAAGTTGAATACGCCGTCCTGG
>JBEEJS010000125.1:0-3034 GCA_041169025.1 Candidatus Parcubacteria bacterium | reverse complement strand
CGACGAAATCAAAGTCGACGGCAAGGAACTCCTGATCCTCGAAGAGTCCGATATCCTGGCAATCATCGCGTAGGGCGCGTTGCCTACTTCTTGCCCTCTCGTAACTTTCCCCCTTTTTACCTTTCCCCCTCCCGTTATGGCCAAACAAATCCTCTTCACCACCGAAGCCCGCGCCAAGATCAAGATCGGCGTGGACAAGCTCGCAAACGCCGTGAAAGTCACGCTCGGTCCCAAGGGCCGCAACGTGGTGCTCGACCGCGGGTACGGTTCGCCGGTCGTCACTAAGGACGGCGTCACCGTGGCGAAGGAAATCGAGCTGGAAGATAAATTCGAGAACGTCGGCGCGGAACTTGTGAAGGAAGTCGCCAGCAAGACCAACGACGTCGCTGGCGACGGCACCACCACCGCCACTGTGCTCGCCCAGGCCATCTACGCCGAGGGCTCCAAGCTCGTGGCGTCCGGCGCGAATCCGATGACGCTCAAGAAGGGTATCGAGCGGGCGGTTGATGCGGTCGTTGCGGAATTGCGCGATCATATCGCCAAGAAAGTTTCCGGGAATGAGATCGAACAGGTCGCCTCCATCTCCGCCAACGACCCGGCAATCGGCGCCATCATCGCCGGCGCCATGAAGGATGTGGGCGAGAACGGCGTCATCACCGTTGAGGAATCGCAGTCGTTTGACGTGCAGAAGGAGGTCGTGAAAGGCATGCGCTTCGACAAGGGCTACGTCAGCGCGTACATGGTGACCAACCCGGACCGCATGGAAGCGGAGTATGCGGACGCGCACATCCTCATCACCGACAAGAAGATCTCCTCCATCCAGGATATCCTGCCGCTGCTTGAGAAAGTGGCGCAGACCGGTCGCAAGGAACTGGTCATCATCGCGGAAGACGTGGATGGCGAAGCGCTGCCCACGCTCGTGCTCAACAAGATCCGCGGCACCTTTAATGCGCTGGCAATCAAAGCGCCCGGTTTCGGTGATCGTCGCAAGGAGATGCTGAAGGACATCGCGATTCTCACCGGTGGCCGCGTCATCTCCGAGGAGATCGGTCTCAAGCTCGAGAACGTGGAACTGGCCGATCTCGGTCGCGCCCACAAGGTGCTCGCCACCAAGGAGAACACCACCATCGTGGACGGTGCCGGTGACAAAGCCGCCATCGCCGACCGCGTGGCGCAGATCAAGAAGGAGTTGGAGTCTTCTGATTCCGAGTTCGACAAGGAGAAACTCCAGGAGCGCCTGGCCAAACTTTCCGGCGGCGTTGGCGTCATCAAAGTGGGCGCGGCAACGGAGACCGCCATGAAGGAAACCAAGCAGCGTATTGAAGACGCGATTGCTGCCACGAAAGCCGCGGTGGAGGAGGGGATCGTCCCGGGCGGCGGCGTGGCGCTCATCCGCGCATCCAAAGCGCTGGATGACATCAAGCCGGAAGGCATGCCGCACGACGAATACACCGGCGTGCAGCTGGTGAAGCGTGCGCTGGAAGTGCCGCTGTACCAGATTGCCGCCAACGCGGGCGCGGACGGTTCGGTCGTGGTATCCGAAGTCCGCAAGCAGACCGGCGCGCACGGCTACAACGCCGCCACCGGCGAATACGAGGACCTTGTGAAAGCCGGCGTCATCGATCCCGCCAAGGTCACGCGGTTCGCACTCCAGAACGCCGCATCCATCGCCGCGCTCCTGCTCACCACGGAGTGCGTGGTGACGGACATCCCGAAGAAGGAAGAACTGCCCGATTCCCACGGACATGGGGGCGGGATGGGTGGGGGGATGGGATTTTAAGGCGGGATAAGGCCAGACCAGACCGAAATACGCAGAGATAAGGCGGGCAACGGGCCCGTCTTTTCGTAATTTTTTGCTAATTTTAGCGATTAAATACTGTCATATATTGTCAAAGACTATTGACAAAATGAGAAATCTATGCTATAGTGCTCTCACGACGGTAAACAACCCACCGTCAACAAAGGATTTTTCATAGATGAACAAGCTCATTTCCTCACTCGTGTGCGCCCTCATCGTCTCCGCTTGCGGTGCCGACACCCAGGGCAACCCGGGTGACGAAACGTCGGCGCCGTATGACGCGGAGCCCACGGCGGCGCAGAAGGCATACAAGCCGGATGCTCCGGTAGCTAATCCGACGACGGATGCCTGTGCGTCGAACGCGACCTTCGTGCCGTACGACTGCCGTCCGTTCGCGAAGGATCTCATCGACCTCATCGAAGTCACTTCGCCGCAATCGACGTGCGTGGCCGTCACCAGCATCTCCGCAGTGAAGGTGAAGCTCGACTACACCATCATCGCTGCGGACACCAAGACGGTCATGCGCACCGGTGAGACGGATCTCAACTACGAACACGCGGGACTCAATTGCCTCCTCGGAAGCGGAAACTTCCAGGTGATCGTCACGGTGAGCAACGCGAAGGGCGAGAAACTTCTGCCCTACCTGTTCGACCTCACGGTCAAGTAGTCGCGACAAGGGTCAGGACTTCCCCTCAAAACGAAGTCCATCCGGACGCAGGCATCATGCTTGCGTCTTTTTGCATCCCAGCCCGTATCGCGCCACCCTTGCATTACCAGCCGTTTTCCGTCATCGTAAGGAAACCACCAAAACAGCGACCCCGTAGGAGGATTCGACAGTGACACAAAGCAAAATCGACGCCATGGCCCACGCGGCCATCACGGACGCGACGGACCGGAGCGAACCGAACATCGGCGTCTTCATCTCGGTGACCGGAGACCCGGAAGAGCGGGTGAAGGAATTTCGCTCGCTCGGCATGAGCCTCAACGCGAGCAACACCAGCCGGACACTTTTCGGATACGTTTCCGCTGACGACCTGGAAAACGTCATCGCCAAGAAGCCGTGGGTCATCCGCGTCTACGGCGACATCCCGTTCCTCATCACCGTCTCGGAAAACTGACCACGAGCGACGCGATCTCTTATGAAAGAGGCGGCATGTGCCCGCCTCTTTTTGCCACTTGAAAGAATGCCGGAAAAATGATAAAATACCCGCATATGCATGAAGAATCATCGCCGTT
>JBEEJS010000124.1:0-10531 GCA_041169025.1 Candidatus Parcubacteria bacterium | reverse complement strand
TTGAACCCTTGTAATTCTTTACGAGTTTAGGCAGCCAAGCTTCGAATTTCGCTTTCAATGTTTATACGGGAAGCAGCCGAATCACCACGTACTTATAGTAGGGGGAATAGGAAATGAAGAGATTTCTGACGGACATGTCTTCAGTGAGTTTCTTCTGACCTCCGAGCAAGTGATATTGATACTCGAAGCCTCCGCCGTCATGAGCAGATTTTATTTCATGTCCCTTCAGGTCCGAGCCGTACCCCTTTTTTCCTTTATCTCCTGTCAAGATTGCACCGAAGAGTTCCCAAATGACCGGCGGCACGCTTCCAGCGATATTGAGATCATGACCTCGAAGCAACCGCTGCAGGCCGGCGCTGTAGATGTGCTTCGTGTAGAAATCGTGCGCCTCTTTCGTCTTAAGCATGAAAGTAAGTCATGAAATTGAACGCTGGCACCTCACCATCTGCGCGATATCCTGTCTAGTGTAGCCGTAAGTCTATCACGAAATCCCCATGTATCGACGACCTACGAGGTAAATATTCCCATCCTCCCTCCCCTCTTCTTCGATGGTCAACCCCGCATCCCGCGCCAGCCCCATCAGCTCCCGCAAGGTCAGCGCATGGCAATACCGCCCGACGTCCGCGCCGTTCGCGCGCCAGGGCACGAGCACGTCGCCGATATCGAAACCGGAGAGGCCGAGCACTGCTGGCACAGCCGCCATCCACACCCGCCAGGCATGCTTCGAGTGCCAAAGGTCCCATGCGGTGATGACCACCGTGCCACCAGGACGCGTCACGCGCGCCGCTTCGCGCACTGCGGCAAGACGCAGCGCCCGCGAAGGGATATGATGGATGACGGCGAAGGAAAAGGCGGCATCGAACGAGGCGGTATCATAGGGAAGCGCTTCCATGGAGCCGACGCGGAATCGCGCCAACGCATCGGCATGGCGAGCGCGCGCGATGTCAACGAGTCCCTTCGATACGTCGACGCCCTCATACGCTATTGCCCGGCCGGAAAAGAGCTGATACGCTCTGCCGTTGCCGCAACCTATATCTATGACCGCGTCGCCGGTCTTGGCGAGGGCGGCAAGGCGGGTCATCACCGGCCAGACGCGCTCTCTGGTGTTCGAAAAATCCGGCGCCATGGCGTCGTAATCGGTGCGGACTTTTTCGAGGAGGTTTTTGGCTAGGGAGGGGTGCATACGATGGGAGGTAGGTGTTAGACTGACGGGCCAGTGTACGAGGCGTTTGCGATAAACAGACGTTCCGGTGTAAGGGGACAGGTTCCTTTGGAACCTGTCCCCGCGCAAGATGTAATGACGATGCTATGCCGACAGCCGTCCGCACAATCGATCGCGCCATCGTGGAAGCCGCGCTGAAGGAGCGCGTGAAATCCAAGGCGGCGTTCCAGGACCTGAAGCGGCGCGTGACGGGTTTGAGCGGCGGGAAGATCCCCGGCAGCGCTTCTTTGCGGCGCGCGTACGAGCAACTCATCGCCGTGCATCCGGAACGGCGCAGCGAACGGTTCGAGGCCATTCTCACCCGCCGCGACGTCCGCTCGCTCTCCGGTGTGTCCGTGGTGACCGTGCTCACCAAACCTTACGCCTGCCCGGGCCAGTGCGTCTACTGCCCCACGGAGGCCATCATGCCCAAGAGCTACTTATCGAATGAGCCCGCCGCCATGCGCGCGCTCATGATGAAGTTCGATCCGTGGCGGCAGGTGGAGACGCGCCTGGAGGCGCTCCAAGAGAACGGCCAGCCCGCGGACAAGATCGAGCTCATCGTGAAGGGCGGTACCTGGAGCGCGTACGCCTGGGAATACCGGCAATGGTTCATCAAGCGTTGCTTCGATGCGGCGAACGCTTTTGGTGCGCGGCGCGGAGCTGACGGCAAGGCGCGCACCAACGCACATGGCACCGGACGCAGCGAAACGCTGGCGCAGGCGCAGAAGACCAATGAGTCCGCGCGTCACCGGCTCATCGGCATCACCCTGGAAACGCGGCCGGATTGGATCACGCCCATCGAGATCCAGCGGCTGCGCGAACTCGGTTGCACGCGCATCGAACTGGGCGTGCAGAGCGTGGACGATCGCATCCTGGACCTGACCAAGCGCGGCCACGACAGCGCAGCGACCCGTGTGGCGAGCGCGCTCCTCCGCGATGCCGGTTTCAAGACCGACTTCCACATGATGCCGCAGCTTCCGGGCGCCACGCCGGCTTCGGACCTCGCGGAGATGCGGGAGATCTTCGACAACCCCGCGTATCGCCCGGACATGATCAAGATCTATCCCTGCGTCACGGTGGAACTCGCGGAATTGCATGCATGGTGGAAGGACGGGCGCTACGTCCCGTACTCCGACGCCGAATTGCTGGAAATGATCATCGCCGCCAAGCAAGCGGTGCCGCGCTATTGCCGCATCTCGCGACTCATCCGCGATATCCCCTCCACATCCATCGTGGCCGGCAACATGGTGACGAACCTGCGTCAGACGGCGCAGCAGGAAATGGCGAGGCGCGGACTGCACTGCGCCTGTCTCCGCTGCCGCGAAATCGGCCGCGCCGCGCTGGCCGAGCCTGCGCTCGCGAAACTGAAACCGCGACTCTTCGACGACGAGTACGAAGCTTCGCACGGCACCGAGCATTTCCTTAGCTATGAAGACGCGGGCCGCCGCGGCGTCTTCGCATTTTGCCGTTTGCGCCTGCCGCCCAAGGAACCGCAGGGCCGCACCGCGGAAGTGGCCGCGCTCATGCCGGAGATCCGCGGCGTGGCGTTCATCCGCGAACTGCATGTGTATGGCACCCAAGTACGCATCGGCGCTCGCAGCACCAAGGATGCGCAACATAAGGGGCTGGGTCGCGCACTGATGACGCGCGCCGAGGACATCGCCCGCCGCGCGGGATACGGGCGGATCGCGGTCATCTCCGGCGTTGGCGTGCGCGGGTATTACCGGAAGCTGGGGTACCGATTACAAGGGACGTACATGGTGAAGACGCTGGCGTGAACGTGAAAGCCGGCCCCGATGCAGGGGCCGGCTTTGCAAGCGATCAACGACGTTTCTTTTTCTTGGCCGCGCGCGCTTCCTGCTCGTAGCGCGCGAAGGCCTGGTCCAGGGTGGCGCGGACGACGCGGTTGGGCGTCGTGTCCCACAGGTTCGCGCAGAAGCGGATATCGCTCTCCGCGCTATCGGAGAGATTGAACGTCTTCGGGAGCAGGGTGCCCTCCGGCTCCTCCTTGAAGAACGAGAAGTCGACCTTGCGTCCGGCCATGCTCGTGCGAAACAGCTCGGCAACGCTGACGCCGCGATGGGCCGCGTGCCGAAGCAGCTGCCCGAACTGGTCTTCGCGGATCTGGTAGGTCCGAATCAGGGTAGCGTCTTTGCTGGTCATGTACGCCTCCTCGTGACTGTTGCGGGGACAGAATACCATCATCTGGTACTTTTGTCAATATACTATGACAGAAGGATATCCGCGGACCGCGTCCATCCCCGCAATCATGGCATTGCATGACCGCCCGCCCTTTGCTACGGTCCGCGCACGCCCTTTTCACGTTCCCCCGTCGCGACAGCGGCACAGGCAAAGGAGCCTCCAATGAAACTTCTTCTGGGAAACAAGAGCGGTTCGCCGGTCTGGATCTCGTTCGCGTACACCGCCATCATGGGTCCGGACGGACCGCGCCAGCAACTCGTCTTCGCCGTGACCAGCATCGAAGTGACGGCGGACGGGCTCGGTGAACGCGCCCGCGTCGTCAGCTCCACGCATGTCGGCACGGACGGCATGCTGCGCAGGAACGACGTCCCGGACAACGTGGGCATCCCGTTCATCATGAACGACGTCAACACGCAGGAGTACGCCATCGACACCGTCTTCTCCACCGTGGAAGACGACGACGTGATGCAGGTCGTCATCCGCCCCAGTGGCCGGAGCGAGATCAAGGATATGCGCGCGTCGAGCCGCGGTCCGATGATGGCGCCTGACGACATCGCGCCACCGACCGCCCTCATCATCCGCAACGGCCTTTCCCATACCGTCCACATCTCCGTGGTGCTGGCATCAGACCGCGAGGATTGGAAACCGGGCCTGCCGCTCATGCAGCAGGACGCCATCCTCTACGTCTTCATCGCCAGCAGCCCTGCCGATCCGCCGGACGACATGAAGGTCGTCCGCCAGAAGCAGGTCGAACCCGGCAAGACGATGGGCATCAAGCGACTCCCTCCCATCGGCGAACTGCGCATCTCCGCCGTGGACCACGATTGCGCCTGCGCCATGTCCCACCGCACGACGTCCGACGGCGTCATCGGCATCATCGAGATCACCGAGAAGTCCGGCGTTTGAGGCCGGACAGCATCCCATACCGCCGCTCCCCTTTCCGGGAGCGGCGTTTTTTACTATGCTTCGCGCATATGACCTTGCCACTCCCGCATCTCGACAAGCAGGACATCGACATCGCCGCCGCCATCCGCGGCGAGCTTTCGCGCCAGCGCGCAGGACTCGGTCTCATCGCATCGGAAAACCACGCGTCCCCCGCGGTGCTCGAGGCGCTCGGCAGCGTGCTGAACGACAAGTACGCGGAAGGCTACCCGGGCAAGCGCTACTACGGTGGCAACGCCTATTCCGACGTGGTGGAACGCGCGGCCATCGTCCGCGCGCAGGCGCTTTTTGGCGCCGAACACGCCAACGTGCAACCCCACGCCGGCTCGGGGGCCAACGTCGCCGCGTACCTGGCGCTCGCGCCGCTCGGCGGCAAGATCCTCGCCATGGATCTGGCGCATGGCGGACACCTTACCCATGGCAGCACGGTTTCTTTGACCGGCAAGGCCTGGAAGTTCGCGCACTACGGCGTGAACCGCGAGACGGAACGGCTCGACATGAACGAATTGCGGGAGATCGCGTTGCGCGAAAAACCGGCGGTCATCGTTTCCGGTTTCACCGCGTATTCGCGTCATCTGGATTTCGCCGCCTTCCGCGCCATCGCGGACGAAGTCGGCGCGTACCTCATGACGGACATGGCGCACTTCGCGGGCCTGGTGGCCGCGCGCGTCCATCCGGATCCGGTACCGTACGCGGACGTGGTGACGACCACCACGCACAAGACGCTTCGCGGTCCCCGTGGCGCGATGATCCTGTGCCGCACGGAGGACCGGTTGCGCCCGGACGACAAGAAGACGCTGGCGCAGCGCATCGACTCCGCGGTGTTCCCGGGCACGCAGGGCGGACCGTTGGTGCACGCGATCGCCGCCAAGGCGGTGGCGCTGCGGGAGGCATCGCTTCCCGCGTTCGTGGCGTATCAGAAGCGCGTCTTGGCGAACGCCGTCGCGCTCGCGGACGGACTGGCTGCGGAGGGGCTCCGCATCGTCTCCGGCGGTACCGACAATCACCTGGTGCTGGCGGATCTCTCCCCATTGGGGATCGGCGGAGCGGCAGCGGAACGCGCGCTGGAAGTCTGCGGACTGTACGCCAACAAGAACATGATTCCTTTTGACGAGCGCAAACCGATGGATCCGTCCGGACTGCGACTGGGCACGCCAGCGCTCACCACGCGCGGACTCGGTGAGACGGAAATCCGCGAGATCGCCGGCATGATCGGCGCGGTGCTTCGGGCGCCGGAAGACGGAGCGGTGATCGCGCGGGTCTCGACGCGGGTGCGGGAGATCGCGGAGGCTTTCCCGGCGTATCGGGGGTTGTAATTCGGGGGAGCGGACGCTTTGGGGAACCGGCATCCGGCGCGTATAGCGCCGGTGGTCCGGCGTCCTTCGGCCGCGGACACTCGCAAATCTTACACGCTCGAGGAAGCCTTTCGCTCGAAGCGCGCCCGCACGCGACCTAAAGTCGCGGCGGCTCGCGCTCCTCCGCGACATTCCCCAAACCATCCACTCCCCCTTTGCCAGGCCAGAACACCCTCGCTCGCATTGACCATCTTCCCTTTCTCGCGTATAAACAGCGCATGCAGCCCATTGACGGAAGACAACTCGCCGCGGCGCTTGCCGCGAAAACGAAGGACCGCATCGCCGCGCTCGGGTTCACCCCCGGCCTTGGCGTCTTGCTCGTCGGTGACGACGCGGCATCGCACAAGTACGTTTCGCTCAAGGAGAAGGCCGCAGCTGCCGCGGGCATGCTGTTCGAAAAGCGCCTGCTTCCGGCTTCGACCACGCAGGAGGACGTCGCCGCCGTCATCGCGGAGTTCAACTCGCGCGAGGACATCCACGGCATCATCGTGCAGCTCCCGCTCCCCGCTCCACTGAACGCGGATGCGGCCATCGCTTTGATTGACCCCGCAAAGGACGCCGATGGTTTCCATCCGGAGAACGTCGCGCGCTTCAAGGCGGGCAACGCGCGCGTGACACCAGTGCTCACCGCCGCCATCATGGCGCTCATCGATGCGTCCGGACAGCCGGTGGACGGGCGGTTCGCGCTCGTCATCGGCAACAGCCAGACGTTCTACGAACCGCTCAAGACGGCGTTTTCCGCCGCTGGAGCGTTCCCCGTCTTCATGGGCGCGGACGCTCCGGACATCAAGGCACGCACGCCCAAGGCGGAGATCATCGTCGTGGCCGCCGGCCGCGCCGGACTGCTCACCGGCGACATGTTCGCGCCGGGAACGGTCGTGATCGACGTCGGCACCAACACGCTGGCTGACGGACGCTACGTCGGAGACGTGGACGCCGCGTCCTGCGCCACGGTTCAGGGCTGGCTCACGCCCGTCCCGGGCGGCGTGGGGCCGGTGACGGTGGCGATGCTGCTGGCGAACACGGTGACGCTGGCGGAGCAGCGGCACGCGGCACCGAAATCGTGATGACATGGAAAAGCCGACCCTGCTGGGTCGGCTTTCTGCTAAGCGGAGTGCGTTCTCCCCTTTTTCTTCTTTGGTTTCGCGCCTTTCATGGCGCGTTCCCGCGGCGACGGCCCGCGGATGGGCAGCGGCTTCAACGTGGGAATCACGCGCTTCGGCGCGCCGTGATCCTCCATGCAGTGCACGGCGATGCCGGCTACCTTGCGGATCACCTCGAGCGCCGGGCCGTGTCCGGCCTTGTCGGTCCACTCCTGTTGCGCCTTCCGCACGTACTCCGCGAGCATCGTGAGGTACGCGCCCACGGAATGGTTGCTGTCGGGACCGGTTTCGTGACGCGTGGGATCGTGCGCGATGCACGAATCCTGGTATTCGCGCTCGCCGTCGATCGCCTCGTAGACTTCTTGCCTGGTCGCCTTACCCATGACATCGCTCCTTGGTGAAAACGAAAGGACGCGGTCATGATAACCGCGCCCCGCGATACGCGCAATCGGAAACGCAAACGCGCCTCACCCCAGTTTCTGCAGCTCCCACAGCGCATGGAACCGACCCCGCCGCCGCAGCAGCTCCCTGAATGGCCCTTGTTCGATGAGCTTCCCCTTCTCCATCACCACGACGCGGTCCATCTCCTTGATGGTGGTGAGCCGGTGCGCGATGACCACCGCCGTCACCTCGCGGAAGAACTCGTGGAGCGACGCGCGGATGCGCTCCTCGGATTCCAGATCCAGGTGCGACGTGGCTTCGTCCAGGAACAGGATGTCCGGCCGCTTGAAGACCGCGCGAGCAATGCCGACGCGCTGACGTTCTCCGCCGGAGAGCTTCACGCCCTTCTCGCCGATCATGGTCTCCACGCCCTGGGGCAGCTTGCCGAGGAAGTCAGTGACGTAGGCGACGTCCAACGCGCGTCGCAGCCGCGCTTCATCACGCTGGCCGTCCTGCGCCGCGATGGTGATGTTCTGCCGCAGCGGGAAATTGAACACCTCCGTCTCTTGCAGCACTACCGCGGCGTGGCGGTACCAATCGCGCCGTGCAATGTCACGGAGCGGACGGCCGTCCACCAGGATCTCCCCGGAATAATCCTCCAGCTCCTTAAGGAGCAGCTTGAACAGCGTGCTTTTGCCCGCGCCCGACAACCCCACGATGCCCACGCGTTCCCCGCGCCGGATGTCGAAGGACACGCCGCGGAGCACCTTGCGTCCGGCGTACGAGTACGAGACGTTCCGGAGGGAGATGACTTTCCAATCCGGCTCATATGCCCCTTTGCCGTCCACGGGCGGCTTCACGCGCAGGATATCCGCCATGCGGCCGATGGAATGCTTGGCGATCTCCAGATCCTGACTCGCGTCGGCGATCTCCACCGCCATGTCCGTGATGCGGTTGTAGTAGCCGTGGAACATCAGCACGAAGCCGATCTCGTATCGTCCGTGCATCACGCCATAGATGATATAGGTGAGTGCGCCGCCCTTGAACGCCAGGGACAGGAGTCCTTGCACCAGGTTCGTGGTCTGAAAGAGGTGGATGCGGCGGGCGATGAGACCGCTCGTCCGGTCGAGATGCGACCTGACGATGCGCGTGAGCGCGCGCGTCATGTCCAGCACCTTTGCCGTGCGCACGTTATTCAGGCTCTCGTACGTGGCGCCGGACGCCTTCTCCAGTTCCTTGTTCACGGCCTTCGCCGCGCCCGAAACGCCGGATCGCCGCAGCCAGAACGTCACGGGGATGAAGACGGCCAAGTACAGCAGCGTGGCGATGGTAATGGACGGATCCACCGTGCAGATGATGATGAGCGTGCCGATGATCGCCACGGCGGAGTCGATGGCCTGCACCACCATGAACTTGGCGTAGCGCGTCACGCCGTTCGCCGCGCCGTTGATGCGCTCCAGTTTGTTGCCGGCGTTCTCCTTCTCATGCCAGTCGATGCCGAGATCCATCAAGTGCTCCATGCCGCGCGCCCTGACGCCGAGCGCCGCGTCCTCCGCCGCCTGGAAGCCGCGGATCTTGGCGACGTACATGCTGGAGGTCCGGAAGGCCGATGCCGCGATCCACGAAAGGAACCACGCGAAAATCGGCAGCATCGGCATGCCCGTCTTCCACTTTGCCAGGTCGCTCACGCCGTGACTGATGGCGTACCACGGCCAGAGCTGCGCGATGGCACTCATCGTCGCGAAGACGGAGGCGAAGATCAGCGGCGAGCGGTACGGCCCGAGGAAATCCCACAGGTCGCGCCATAAATCGCGGAACGCGTAGGCGCGTTCGGCAGCCGGTTTTCTTTTGACAGAGCGCTTCCTCATACCGCGGATACCCGTCAACCCTGCGCCGCGAACTCCAGCAGAGACTTCCCCACCTCATACGCCGCCCCGAGGGACAGCGCCGCGATGGACACGTACGCCAGCCAGAGCGGCGCGCCGAGCGGATGCTTCTTCACCGCGCCTTTCCGCGTCACTGCCACGTACAGGCACGCCACGAGCACCGCGGTGATGCCGCCGAACACCGCGCCGGAGAACGACACGATGCTCACGAAATCCTTGTTGCCGGCGAGCACGAGCGCCAGCGGCACGGAGCCCGTCATCATCCAGGCCGTGAAATGCGACGCCTTGTAATCGTATTCGAACGTCTCCTGCAGCGTCACGGCGCTTCCGAAGAACGACGCGTACACCGCCATGAAACCGAATGCAGCGGCGATCAGATGGATGCGTGACCCGAGCACCACCGCGAGCCCGCTCACCGCGTCGCGCGACACGCCGGCGCCGGTGGCGCCCCAGACCGCGAATCCGAACACGGCGGTGAGCACGCCGGCGACCATCGTGCCCGTCACGACGGACGTGCGATACGAGCGATGCTTGCCCTCGAAGATGTCCTCCATCTCCGTGATAGCGGGAAGGCCGCCCAGCGAGAACAGGATGACGCCGTACGGCAGGAACAGGTCATGCCCGGTGAATCCGATCAGGTTGGCCGCGTCGAAATGACCCAGGCACGCCGCCAGGATGACGAACATCAGGATGATCATGCCGCAGGTGACGAAGAAATCGATGCGCGAGACGACTTTCAGTCCGAACCACGTCAAGCAGGCACCGAGCAGTCCCCAGCCCACCTGGTATGCAAACTCACTGCCGCCGACGAGCGGCCCGAAGAGCACGTGCAGGAACGACCCGCCCACGATCATGTACGCCAGCATGCTCGCCCAGAAACCGAGCACGGCGGTCACGGTGGCGAGGTGCTTGTACCTCCGGCCCAGCCACTTTTCCACGAGGCCTACCAGCCGAAGCTTCTCCGGCGTGGCGATGGCCGCCTCCGCGAAGAACAGCTGCTGCAGCAACTGGATCCCGCCCAGCACGATGAAGTACGCCAGCGCGCCCCAAAGCCCGACCTGCGAGATGGCATACGGCACGCCGAAGATGCCGACGCCGATGGTGGTGCCGATGAGCATAGCCGTGGCCACGGCGAAATTCCGCGTCTCCTTTTTCATGAAAGGAGTATAGCAAAACGCCGGCGTTCGCGCCCCCGTGCCACATGCACCCTGGGGATGAACGCGTTTGACGGCCCACGGGTGCTCGTCCATGCTTACGTCGGTTCCTTCCCCGCCCGCACTCACGCGGACCGGGAAACCGGCACCATCGGAGGCTCCCGTGGTTCACGCATACACGTCGGTAGCCCCGGTGCTGCCTACGGTCATCGCCAGCGGCTTCTCGCCGCTATTCCCCCTGTTCATGGATGCCGACGTCGATCGGCTCCGCGCGGCCGGACACGTCGTCTCACTCGTTTCGTTC
>JBEEJS010000123.1:0-4153 GCA_041169025.1 Candidatus Parcubacteria bacterium | reverse complement strand
CACGAGCAGCCCGTAAGCGTCAGCGAAATAATACCACGCGGCGTGGAAGGTGACGATGTTTTTTTGCGGACGCGCCGCGAGTTCAGCGCGGATCTCGTCATCAAGCGCGAGCAGGCGGGTGCGGTACGCGTCCAGGCGCGCCTGGAAGCCCTCCGCGTGCGCGGGATAGCGGCGGGAAAGGTCGGCAGCCACGGTTTCCGCGATGATGACGCCGTTGCGCGCGTTCAGCCAGTAATGGGGATCGGCGTCGCTGCCGTCCTGGTCCGCCGTTCCGCCGGAGATGGCGACCGCGTACGGCGGCGGACGAAGCGCGATGCCACGGTCGACCAGCACCTTGGAGGTGCCGGCGGAATCCGCGGCCGCGTCGATCCAGTCGTCCAACCCGTGTCCGATGGCATACACCGCGCCGGACGCGGCGATGTCGCGGACGGTGGAGGGCTGCGGCTCGAAGGAATGCGGCTCGGCGCCCGGAGGGAGGATGAGCGTGACGTCGGCATCAGGTCCGGCGATGGTGCGGACGATGTCGTAGAGCGGGAAGACGGTGGCGGCCACGCGCGGTCGGCCGGAACGCGGCATGCGCGCGGGCGCGAACGCGACGAGCGCTGCCGTCAGCAGGGCGAGGGCGAAGACGAAGACGCTCGCGGTGCGGCGCATGGACGGCTGCATAGGTCAGCGGAGCGGCAGTTCCAGCCGGAAGGTGGAACCTTTTCCTTCGCGCGAGACGAACGTGATGTCGCCGTCATGCTGCCGCGCGAAGAAGCGCGCGATGGACAGGCCGAGGCCGGACGAATCGGTCTTGGTCACGGAGGCGTTGGTGGCGCGATAGAAGCGCTCGAAGATGCGGCCCTGCTCGGCCTTGGGAATGCCGATGCCGTTATCGGTGATTTCCATGACCAGATGGCCGTTGCGGCCCGACAGCGTCACGTCCACCTTGCCGTTCTCCGGCGTGTACGAGAGCGCGTTGTCGGTGAGCTTTTCCAGGATCAGGCGGATCTTCTCCGTGTCGGCCGTGATCGCCGGTAGCGGCTCGGCGGGCGGGACGTACGACAGCGCGATCTGCTTGAGCGCCAGCCGCTTTGCCCAGTCGGCCATGACCGTGCTCCACAGGCTCTCGAAGGAGAGCGTCTCCTTGGACAGGGGCGCACGGCCCTCTTCGATGTCGAGCGCGGTGAGGAGGTCGTGGATGCGGAGGATGACGGCGTTGTTGGCGTCGTACGTGAGGCGGATGAACTCCTTCTGCTCCGGTTTCAGCTTGCCGAGTTCGTCGGAGAGCAGCGCTTCCAGGTTCCAGCGCACGGCGTTGAGCGGCGTGCGGAACTGGTGCGACACCGTCTGAATGAACTTGTTCTTGAGCGAGTCCAGGTCGCGCACGCGTTCGCGCGACGACTGGCGCTCGATGGCGACGCCGACGATGTTGGCCATCGTCTCGAGGTAGCGCAGGTCTTCCGCAGTGAAGTCCTTCGGAGCGGCGGAGTGGACGCCGATCGTCCCGTACGTGCCGCCTTGCGGCCCGCGGATGAGCGCGCACATGCCGCTGCGGATCGCTGCGTTGCGGAGCTGCCGGTCGCGCGTGAACCGCTTGTCCGCCTCGAAATCCTCCACCAGGAGCGACGCGCCCGACGCAATGGCGAATCCTTCGGCCGAGCTGATATCGTCGCTTGAAATGACCGTTCCCGGAGGTTCCGGCCAGCCGTAGCCCGCGCGCATCACGAAGTTGGTGCCGTGGATGTCGTGCTCGATGAGTCGGACGTGGTTCGCGTTCAGTGCCGCCGCCACGGCGGAAACCGTGCGCTGAACGATGGCGGAGATGTCGTCGGAGGTGAGCGCGATGCGTCCCAGTTCGGCGGCGGCGGTCTGTTGCACGGCGGCGGCGCGGATCTTTTCCGCGGCCAAGCGTTCCTCGGTGATGTCACGGTACAGCCAGAGGTGGCCGATGAACGTGCCGTCCAAGGCGCTGATGGGGATGTAATCCCTGCGGATGTCGCGGCCGTCGGCGAAACGCAGCTCTTCCACGTCCGGTTTCCTGGCTGCGGTCAGTTCCTCTATGCGCCTCACGAACTGCTCGGGTTCCGCGAGCCGCGTCTTGCAGACCTGCGCCTGCTTCGCGCATGACGCGCCGATGAGCGCGTCGGGCGCCATGCCGGCTCCGAAGATGTCGCAGAACCGCGCGTTGACCGTGAAGATGTCGCCGTTCGCGTCCTCCACCAGGAGACCGGCCGGGATGCTCGCCGCGACGGCGTTGAACATCGCGAGGTTGTCCCGGAGCCGCGTCTCGAACAGCTGTCCGTCTTCCAGCGCGTTGACGAGCGCCGTCCGCATGTCTTCGAGTTCCTTGGTGTGCGTCGTCGCGTCCTTCAGCTCCTTCGTGAGGCGCGCGTTTTCCTTCTTGCATTCCGAAACGTCCACGGCCTTCGGGGCCACCTTTTTCGCTTCGGCTACGTATGCCTCTTCCATCTCCCTCATCAACGCCAAAAACCCTGGAGGCGCTTCTTCAGGGGAGCCGTAGGTCCGGCGAAGGTACGATTCGAGCAAAGGGAGCATGGCAGTGATTGAGCTTATCCTATCACGTCCTGGTCCAGGGCGGAAATGCCGGAAATGCGCTACACTATCCCCATGCATTCTTCGCACGACGCAGTGGCATTCCGACTGTCAGCGCTCCTCGATCGGGAACCGCTTTTGGCGTTCCTGCGCGAGCGGCCGGCGGATTCCCATGAGGAATGGTACGTGGTGGGCGGCGCCGTACGGGACGCCGCCATCGGGCGCGAGACGAGCCGAGACTATGACCTGCTCGTCCGCGGCGTATCCCTCGATGCCCTGACCGAGCGGTTGTCCGCGCTGGGCGAGGTGAACTTCGTCGGGAAGCGTTTCGGCGTCCTGAAGTTCCGGCCGCGCGGCGCGGACCGCGAGGTCGACATCGCCTGGCCTCGCACCGAGCGTGCCGGCGGCAGCGGCGGGTACAGGGATTTTTCGGTGCAGTCCGATCCGATGCTTCCGGTGGAGAAGGATCTGGCGCGGCGCGACTTCACCATGAACGCCATCGCCTGGGACGTTCGCAAAGGCACGTTCATCGATCCGTACGGCGGCCTGGCCGACATCGACGACAAGCTGATTCGCGCCGTGGGAGAACCCGGGGAGCGGTTCCGCGAGGATCTTTCGCGCATGCTGCGTGCCATCCGGTTTTCCTGCGAACTCGGATTCAGGATCGACGAACCCGCGTGGGCCGAACTGTGCCGGTTGGCGCATCGGATCAACGATACTCGCATGGCGGACGCGGCGCACGTCGCGATGGAAGACGGTGAGGCGGAGATGGAACGCCTGGTCCCGCAGGAAACCGTCGCACGGGAGTTCGTGAAAGCGATGCTCGCCGATCCGGCACGCGCGACGGATCTTCTTGAAGAGTCCGGCATGCTGTTCCAGCTCATCCCCGAGCTCATGCCGCTACCCTCCTGCGCGCAGCCCTCCGATCACCACAGCGAGGGAGACGTCTGGACGCACACCAAGCTCGCGCTCGCGGAGCTGCATGGCCCGAAGGTGGCAACGCTCCTGCATGAGGACAAGCCTGACGCAGTCACTGCCATCGCGCTGCTCCTGCACGACATCGCCAAGCCGCAGACCGCCGCGCCGGGGCCGCTCGGCCGCACCACGTTCTACGGTCATGCGGAAGCGGGCGCGGACATGGCGCGGCACGTGGCTGCGCGGCTCCGGTTGTCCTCGGCGGGCGTGGACGAGCAGCGGGTGGAATGGCTGGTGAAGATGCACCTGGTGCCGAACATGCTGCGCGTGGACGAGGTGCGCAAGACGACGCTGGAGAAGCATTTCCTGCGCGATCGCGAGGCCGGCCGGCAACTGCTCCGCCTGGCCGCATCTGATGCGGCGGCTTCCGTTCGCGCGGATGGCGCGTCATCGCTCACCAACATGTCCGAGCTCCTGGAGGCGTTGGCTGCGCTCGAGCGCCGCGGTGCCGCACCGGGCGCCGCGCGCGCGCTGCTCACCGGAGAGGAAGTGATGGAAGTCACGGGATTCGGCGCGGGCCCGCAGATCGGCCAGCTCCTCGAGTCGCTCCGTGAGGCGCAACTCAACGGGAAGGTGAACACGCATGAGGATGCGAAGACGTTTTTGCGGAACGCGCATCTGGGGGAGGGATGAGCGTGGT
>JBEEJS010000122.1:0-2899 GCA_041169025.1 Candidatus Parcubacteria bacterium | reverse complement strand
ATCGTGAGCGCGCCGGATCAGTCCGTGGTGCGCGTATTCGACATCCGCGGGACGCTGCTCATGGAACTGACGCCGTTTGGGAAGGGCGTGAAGCGGGGGAGCATGCGCGTCGTCATCGTGTCCGCGCCGGGCGGCGTACGCGAGGTGGTGGCGGTAAAGCCGCCTTCTTCCGGCGGCGTGGCGTCCGTGCAGGGCATGGACGGGTTCTCGCTGCAGGCGTATGAGCGCGCGTTCAAGGGCGGGGCGTGGGCCATGCTGACCGAGTGATTATGACGGAGTATCTTTTCGGCATCTTCAACCGCCACAAGCACACCGTCGCCGAATTCGTGAAGTTCGCGGTGGTGGGCGCGACGAACACCGCGATGGATTTCGCGTTGTACGTCTGGCTCACGCGCACGTTCCGTTATTGGCACCATCATTTCCTCTGGGCGAACGTCGTGGCGTTCTCCTTCGGCGTGGTAGTGAGCTTCATCCTGAACAATTATTGGACCTTTAAGCGCGATCACGACGGGCTGCATGGCCGCGGGTTCAAGTTCCTGGCGGTGGTGGCGGGTGCGCTCTTGCTGAACAGCCTGATGCTCCGCGAACTCACGCACTTTGGCATGCACGATATTTTGGCGAAGCTGATCGCGACCGGGGTGGTGGGGTTCTGGAATTTCGGGATGTATCGGTGGTGGGCGTTTAAGTGAATAAGGAAAAGCCCGCCATTCAAGGGAATGACGGGCTTTCTTCATGACATTGCCTGAATGATTCGCGACGCGACATGTTCGATCGGTCCGATGTTCGTCACCGTATGGGCGCGAGGATGGTCTTGGAAAACGGCCGCGAATTCAGCGGTCGCCGCTCGCGCATCCGCGGTGATTTCACGAGGGTCGACGCGTCTCGTTCGAACGCCTTGTTCAGCGTCACTCTTGCGCCGCTGCACGACGATTTCCGTGGGCGCAATGACGTGTATCGCCGCGAACGCGTGTTGGGCGAAAGCATCGTCCCACATGCGCTCATAGCGCAGCGACGCGTCACTCCTGATCGGCACCACAAGATGCGAATCGCAGAGCACGAACCTGGCGCTCTTGCATGCGTCGAACATGCGGAGCAATGACCTGCGTTTTGCTTCATGCTTCACCGCTGGATCGAGCGCTTCCAGTCGCTCCCTGGACAGGCCGCCGAGCTCGGCGCGAAGGCAATCCGACGCGCTGATGACTGCCGTTCCGACGATGGACGCGGCAATGGCCTGCGCCAGTGCGGATTTTCCGACGCCGTTGATGCCGAAGAGAAAACAGACGTTCTTCATGGTGCCTCCGATGCGTCGTAAGGAATGACGCCCGCGCCGCCCCATATATGAGGCGACGGACGGCGTCATTCCTTGTATGGCCTGTTCTCGCGCACGAACGCCGCCAATATCGGCAGCTCCGTGAATGCCGCCCGTTCTTCGACGGGCATTTCCGCGTAGGTCAGTTTGCGCGCGTTCTCCGAATGGATCGGAACCAGGATGCGATCCATCGGATATGCCGGATGCGTCCCGCGCGGCGTGTCGGCAATCAGGCAGGGAACTTCCTGGACATCGGTCCTGTACGCGATGCCGTCGTATATCGTCACAGCATTCTTTCGGGCAGCGCGGCGGTTTTCGATGCCATCCATCAGTCGGAGCAGGCCCGCCGGTTTCAGTTTCGTCGCCGTCTGCTTGGAATTCGGCCCCGGAAAGCCGCCATACGCATCGATGAAGATGCCGCCGTCGGTGCTGATGACCGGATGGCCGACGATGTCGTATGACTGCCGGGCTTTTTCCTCGGCGATACGCGCAATATCGTCATGCTTCAGCTCCGGCAGATCGAATTCGCAGCCATGGAGGTGCGCGATGTCCGTGGCGTGACGCATCTCCAAGAGCTTCTGCGGATTGCCGGTGACGAAATAGAGCGAGTCCGCGAATGGGCGGTGGAACGCTGCGACGACAATGCGCGCATCGTCCCCGCCGTCGCGCGACACCGGCACCCAGCCCAACTCGCGCATGGCACGCAGCAGCCAGTCGTAGGTCAGCTCGTTCTTATTTCCGGCGTTCGGAAAGCCGCCATTCTCCAGATGCTGCAGGAAGTCGAACACCGCGTACGTTCCGTCATGCGCATGTCTGGTGATGTCCTGCAGGAAGTCCGCCACCTGGTGGCGCGGAAGATGGGAGATGACGACGCCGCGAGAGGCGATGACGTCATAGGTCTTCGATGCGGGACGTTGTGGCAGGGTGAGCACGTCGAACGTGACTTTGCTTCCTTGGTTGGAAATGCGGGCTTGCGTGACCATGCCGGGACTTATGTCGATGCCTCGGACGGACATCGCGCCTGCCGCGGCCATGTTCCGCGAGACGGCGCCGGTACCGCAGCCGATGTCGAGGCACGAGGGCGCGGCAACGGTCTTCATGATGCGGTCGAGCATCGAATCGAACCGTTCGTAACCGGACTCATGATGCACGTACGAACCCGCATCGTTGAACATGTCGTTCCATGCGTCAGACCTCGCCGACCAGCGTTCGGCTGTCGCAACACGCTCCTGTTGCTCACGGTCCTCGGTCTCTACCAGATGCGCGCACAGCGCATCCACTGCCTTCGTGCGATGCGTGACGGCATCGATGGCACCGAGCATCCGGTCCTGGTCGGGGAGATAGACCATTTCATCAAGCGGCAAGGTTCCTTTGGTGGCCTGCGCGGGGTGGTGGATGAAGCCGCGTACGACGCCCTCGAAGACACGAGTCTCTTCTAGGTATGCGTAGGCGATGGAGCACCGGATATCGATTTCCCAGCCTTCCGGGAACGCCGTGCGGATACCGCTTGGGCCGAGGCTTCGCAACACGTCCTTCGTAAGCGCGCCAGGGAACCCGTTCGTCCCTTCAAGCACGCACGACATGTCATCG
>JBEEJS010000121.1:0-4460 GCA_041169025.1 Candidatus Parcubacteria bacterium | reverse complement strand
CACGACCATCCTGACGGAGTCCGTCCGGGAAACGCCCGTGGACAAGCTGCCGTTCCCGGTGAAATCCATCCAAGCCGTCATCAATACGCGTGACATCGAACTGTTCATGGTCACGCCGCAGGACGGACGCGACGTCACGGTGCTGGTCCATATGGTACCCGGCGTCACTCAAGGGGCGCCTACGTTCGACGTGCGGGAGATCCGCATCGGCGCCGCTGAGGTGCCGTCGTTCCTGGCGCAATTCGCGGGAAACGCGGTCACGAAGCAGGTGGAACGCATCCTCGGGACCTCGTTCTCCGGCGCGGGTGTGCTTGTCGCACTCGAAGCGGATAACGGAGAACTCCGTCTGCAGATGGTGCCGAAACCGCCCAAGGACGCGCCGCGTTCCAACTGATATGTTGCGCCGCTGGTTGCTCATCCTGGTCACGTATCTCCCGCCCGTCGTCGTGGGAGCCGGCATGCTCGCCCTCGCGCGCCTCGTCGGCAACGCGCCGGAAGACGCGCGCGCCTGGCTCGTCTGGGCGTGTTTCGCCGCGGTCACGGTCGTCACCTTCGCTTCTTCCATGGCCATCGCCATGCGCATCCGCCGGCCGCTCGCCGCCGCACGGCTCGCGCTCACGCCGACGCTCCTCGCGGCTCCGGCGTTCGCCGCGTTCATGCTGGTGCGGAGCGATACCGCGCGCGTCGCTGTGGCGCTCGTCACCGCCGGACTCCTGGCGGCGAACGCTGCGTTCGTTGCTGGCATGAAGGGACTCGACGCGCGGTACCACGCTGGCGATCTGAAGCACCTGGCGTTCGCCATCCGCGTCGTCTCCGCGTTCTTCACCTTCCATTTCGCGTTCAATGTCACGTCCATTTCCACTGGCGCGCCATTCGATGGCATCCTGTCCCTCATCCGCCTTTCCATCGTCTCGCCGGCGCTCAATGCCGCCATCGCCGCCGCCATCACCGGACTGGTCTGCGGGCTCATCGCGCACGAGACCTTGTCCGATGAGGCGTTCACGCACCGGCCGCCCGCGATCCTGTCGGCCGCGATCGCCGCGCTGGGCTTCCAATTCCACCTCGCGCTTGCCATGCTGCCCGTATCGGGCCTGACGGACGCGGCGGTGCTCCTCACGCTGTTCACCACCGCGCTCGTCGCCGTCGTCCTCACCTTGCGCGGCGCCGTGCCGCCCAAACGGCATTTCGTCCTGGCCGCCGTCCTCGTCATCGCCGTGCTGCTTTCCGCACGCTGGCAATAACCCCAGTATCATGCGACTTTTTTCCCGACACGAAGGCGACGTCACGCACGCGCTGCTCACGCCGCTCCTCATGAGCGTCCTGTTCGGCATGGCGGCGGGCGCGGTGGGCATGTTGCTCGTCAGCGCGTTCCTGCTTCCGGCCCAGACCGGCATCGTCTCCGGCACCGCGCGCGGCGGATCGGTGCTCATCCCCGAAGAGGCCGCGCCGACCACGGAATACGCGCGTTCCGCGGCGTACTTCTATGACGCGAGCGCGGTGGCCAGGCTGACGGCGAACGGCGCACTCAAGACGCTCGTGCCCGCCGACGCGTTCGGTGCAGGCTTCGCGCTCACCGCGGACGGCTGGCTGGTGGCGCACGCGTCGTCGTTCCCCAAGGGCCGCCACCCGGCGGATTCCTACGCGCTCATCGCCGGCCGCACGTACAAGGTGACGTCCGCGGTCAGCGACGCGTATACCGGCCTCGTCTTCCTGCGCATCGACGCGGCGGGACTCCCCGTGGCGCCGTTCGGCAGCGCGGGCGACCTGCTCGCGGGCGGATCGGCCTTCGCCTTCGACGCGTTCGGCGGATTCCACCGCGCCGGCGTCACCGCATATGACGATCAGGCCGTGACCGGCGCGAACGATCTCAACTGGTCGTCGGAACGCCTGCAGAGCGTGGTGCATCTTTCCGGTGCCGACGGACTCCTGCCGGGCAGCATGCTGCTGTCGCGCAAAGGGGAAGTCGTCGCGGTGCTCGCGGGAACCGATGCCGAGGGCGCGTATGCCGTGCCGTATGACGCCTTCCGCCACGTGATCGGCAGCGTGCTCAAGGACGGCAAACCGCAGCGGGCGTACCTCGGCGTGCGCTACTACGACCTTTCCCGCTTCATGGGCGGTTCCGGCCAGCCGCAACGCGGCGCGCTCATCGCCGCTCCGGCGGACGGTCACGTTTCCGCCGTGGCACCGCGCAGTCCCGCCGAAGCCGCGGGCGTCCAGGCAGGTGACGTCATCGTCTCGGTCAATGGCGAGGACGTCAGTGCGAAGAGCGCCCTGTCCGATCTGCTCGACGAATACGCGCCCGGCGACGCCGTGGAGCTCGCCCTGACGCGGGGCGGCAAGGACATGCGCGTCACCGCCGTGCTCGGCACCGCGCCGACGCAGAAATAGCCCGGATACCCAGCCGTCCCGGTTTGCGCTATACTTGAGGAGGTATGCAGGAGTCCCATTACATGCACCTTTTGGCGGACGGATGGAAGCGCATCCTCCTGTTCGCGCTGGTGTCCGCCGTGTTCGGCGCGGCGCTGTCGTTCCTGTTCCCGCTGCAGTACAGCTCCACCATGCGCCTGCTCATCATCCAGAAGCAGCTTTCGGCTGCCGATCCTTACACCGCCATCAAGGCCACGGAGGGCATTTCCGACAACCTGTCGCAGATCATCTACACCACCTCGTTCTTCGACAAGGTGATGTCCGCCAAGTTCAACATCGACGAGACCGTCTTCAAGACCGATCCCACCAAGCGCCGCAAACAGTGGCGCGACATGATCGGCACGCAGGTCATTCGCGGTTCCGGCATGCTGCAGATCACCGTCTATCACAAGGACCCGGCGCAGGCCACGCAGATCGGCCGTGCCATCGCCTTCGTCCTCACTACGGAAGGCGGTTCGTATGTGGGCGGGGGAGACCTCCAGGTGCAACTCGTCGACGACCCGCTCCAGTCCCGCTGGCCGGTGAAGCCGAACGTACCGGCCAACGCCTTCGCCGGGCTCGTCCTGGGCATCATCGTCGGTGCCGGACAGGTGCTGATGACGTCCGGACGGCGGCATGAGGGGTACCATGGATAAGGCAGGATAAGGCGGAACCGCCCTCAAAAGGGGCGGTTTTTGTCTTATCCGCGGCTTTTTGAGGCTGAAGGGCAGTGGAATCATGGCTAGCCATGGCCAAAATGTCATTGGTCAGTGACTATTGACAAATTCTGCGGTCTATGCTATGCTCGTACGTTCCCTAAAGCCATCGGTGGTTTTGGGAATCGGTCGTTAACAACCGAACAACGTTTTCCCCAAAGGGAACAGTGTGACTGTGCCCCTAGGGGCGATGAGGAAAAAATGCACAACACGAACAAGAACTGGTTGACTCTGATCGTCATCGCGACCCTCGCTTCGGCAGGGATCGCGCGTGCCGACGAACCCGCACCCGAGACCACGTCCGTTCCGAACACGAACGGGTTCATGATCACCAAGTCGGTGAACGTGAGCGGCGACGGGAGCTCCACGGAGGCGAGTGCTTCCGCGAGCGCGACGAGCGGCACGGCCAAGGCCTCGACGACGGCTGCGGTTCACGGTACCTCCGCCAAAAGCGGAAAGACCGCGACGCAGGTCGGCGAAGAGCTTGGCATCGTGCATCCGCTCAAGCCTGCTGTCACGAAGGCCGCGACGCCTCCCAAGGCGAACCCGGCCCGACGCAGCCATGCGGGCGGCAGCAGCTCAAGCGCGAACGCGAACGTCACGGTGCGCATGCCGACAGAGCAGCTCAAGGAGCTGATCGAGTCGGTGGCCGCCATGAAGCTTGCCCTCGATGGCCGCGGCGGTCACGATGCGGCACTCGAAGCGCGCATCGCCGCCACGGAAAAGCAGATCGCCGACCTTCGCAAGGACCTCAACACGATCAACGAGAAGGAAGACAAGGACATCGAGGCGGTGTACAAGGAGTTCAATCGCCACAATGAAGTGGCGAGCTCTGTCGACAACAACCACGAGCGTCGTCTGCGCAAGCTCGAAGCGGGCAACCCCTTCGGACACGCGCTGACGCTGCACGCGGACTTCCTCGCGCTCTCCGGTCCGGCGCACCACTACACGGGTGTCGGCCTCGGCGCGGAAGTTGCACTCGCCCTGAGCGACACGTCGTTCCTGTGGGTCTCACCTTCGCTCCTCATGGGCGCGGGCAAGAACCCCTTCAGTGCGACGCTCGGCCTCGGCGGCGGCGTCACGGTCTTCGAGAAGAAGAACGTGGCCGGTGCGATCAAGTTCGGTGTCACCGGCGCTGCGCTGGCCATCGACAACAGCTTGAACGCCTACGCCATCGACCTGCTGGGTACGCTCGGTTTCCAAGCGCTCGTCTCCAGGCATCTCTACATCGGCTTGGACGGACTGCTCGGACCCGGCTTCAGCAACCATCAGCACGGTGGCAACAACCACCCCAAGGCTGCTGGCGGCGGCGCATTCCGATTCGGTGGTACGTTCTGA